>NZ_JBEUEI010000035.1:0-39164 GCF_041020755.1 Kineococcus terrestris
CCCCCCCCCCCCCCCCCCCCCCCCCCCCCCCCCCCCCCCCCCCCCCCCCCCCCCCCCCCCCCCCCCCCCCCCCCCCCCCCCCCCCCCCCCGGGGTGGGGTCACTCGCCGGCGGGCTGCTCCTCGGCGGGCTGCTCGTCGGCGGCCGGGGCGGCGGGGGCGGCCGTCACGGCGATGCGCTGCGGGCGGGCCGCGGCGTGCACGCCGGCGACGCGGACGGTCAGCACCCCCGCGTCGTACGTCGCGCTGACCGCCTCCGGGCCCACCGTGGTGGGCAGGGTCAGGACGCGGCGGAAGCTGCCGTAGCGGAACTCGCTGCGGCGCACGGTGCCCGCGGCACCCTCGGAGCTCTCGCGGGCGTCGCGGCGCTCGCCGGAGACGACGAGGCGGTCGCCGTCCAGCTCGACCGCCACGTCGTCGGCGGCCAGGCCGGGCAGCTCGACGCGCACGAGCGCGTCGTCGCCGTCGCGGTCCACCTCGACGGCGGGGGTGAACCCGGAGGTGGAGCGGGCGACGGTCCGCACCGGCGCGACGAAGGCCGAGCGCACGAGCGCGTCGAACTGCTGGTCGAACTGGCGGGCGAGGGAGAGGCTGTTCACGGTGTCCTCCTGGACTCCCGGCGCTCGGGGTGAGCGCCACCAGCTCGTACAACGTGAGCCGGTCAGGCTCAATCCCGTCGTTCGCTGGCGGCGTACGGCCCGCAGCACCACGATCGCGGCATGGACTACGTGAAGCTGGGCTCGACCGGTCTCGAGGTCTCCCGCCTGTGCCTGGGCTGCATGAGCTACGGCGAGCCGGACCGCGGCGGGCACCCGTGGACGCTGCCCGAGGACGAGAGCCGCCCCTTCCTGGAGCGCGCCCTGGACCTGGGCGTCACCTTCTTCGACACCGCGAACGTCTACTCGAACGGCTCCAGCGAGGAGATCGTCGGGAAGGTCCTGCTGAACCGGGTCCGCCGCGAGGAGGTCGTCATCGCGACGAAGGTCCACGGCCGGATGCGCCCGGGCCCCAACGGCGCCGGGCTGTCGCGGCACGCGGTCCTGACGGAGGTGGACGCCAGCCTGCGCCGGCTGGGCACCGACTACATCGACCTCTACCAGATCCACCGCTGGGACCCCGCGACGCCGGTGGAGGAGACGCTGCAGGCGCTGCACGACGTCGTGCAGGCCGGCAAGGTGCGCTACCTCGGCGCCTCCTCGATGTGGGCGTGGCAGTTCGCCAAGGCGCTGCACCTGCAGGAGCTCAACGGCTGGACCCGGTTCGTCACGATGCAGGACCACTACAACCTCCTGTACCGCGAGGAGGAGCGGGAGGTGCTGCCGCTGTGCGCCGACGCGGGCATCGGCGTCATCCCGTGGAGCCCCCTGGCGCGCGGCAAGCTGACGCGCGACTGGGACGCCACGACGAACCGCTCGGAGACCGACGAGTTCGGCAAGACGCTGTACCGGGACTCCGACGCCGACGTGGTGGCGGCCGTCGCCCGCGTGGCCGAGCGCCGCGGGGTGCCGCGCGCGCAGGTCGCCCTGGCGTGGGTGGCGCGCAACCCCGTGGTGACGGCGCCGATCGTGGGCGCCACGAAGCCGCACCACCTCGAGGACGCCGTGGCGGCCCTGGAGCTGGAGCTGACCGACGAGGAGGTCGCCGAGCTGGAGGCCCCCTACGAGCCGCACGAGGTCGTCGGCTTCTGACCGCCCCCTCCTTCCCTGCCGTGATCATGGACGGGCGAGCTTTCACGCATCCATGATCACGGCGGGGGTGGAGGGGTCAGGGCAGGGCGAGGACCGCGCGGGCCAGGGCCGCGTGGGTCACGACGGTGGAGACCACCCCGCTGCGCAGCACGGCCGCGGTGGCCTCCGCGCGCACGCCGGCGTCGCCGGTGGCCATCGCCAGCACCTCGGGGGTGCGGCGCAGCTGCTCGCCGGTGACGCCGACGACGCGGTCGGCCAGCCCCGGCACCTCGCGCCCGTCGGCCCCGAACAGCACCCCGGTGATCTCCGCGACCGCGCCGGCGGCGGTCAGCTCGCCCACCAGGGCGGGGTCCATCGCCTGCAGGGAGTCCAGGGCCGTGGACTCCCCCGGCAGCCAGGCGCCGATGGAGACGACCGCGCGCGTCATGCGCTCGTGCTCGGCGAGCGCCTCGGCGATCCCCGACTGCGCGCGCAGGCCCTCGGCGGCCGCGGCGTCGGGCACGGCCAGGGGCGCGTAGAACGTCGCCGCGGTGGAGGCGGTGGCCTCGGCGGTGCGGCGCACGAGGTCCACCGCGCTGTCCTCCACGTCGGGGCGCGGCAGCGCGCCGGACAGCTGCACGAACCGGCAGCGCAGCGGGCTGCGCACGGCGGCCGCCAGGACGGAGATCGCCCGCCCCCACGCCAGGCCGACGACGTCCTCGGGGACGACGACCTCCTCCAGCAGCCCGGCGGTGAAGCGGGCGATGGTGCGCCGCTGACCCAGGACGGTGTCCTCCTCGGGCAGCAGGACGTAGGCGGCGCGGACCCCGAAGCGGGCGCGCAGCCCCTCGGCCAGCTCGGCGTCCAGCGAGGAGGGGACGGTCACCCGGATGTGGACGAGGCCGGCCGCCTGCGCGTCGTCGAGGAGCCGGGCGACCTTGAACCGGCTGACGCCCAGCTCGCGGGCGATGTCGACCTTGGTGCGCCCCTCGACGTGGAAGCGCTGCGCGGCGACGGCGGCCAGGGCCAGGCCGCTGTCGGTGGTGCGCGCACGAGCCGGCGCCTTCGCCATGGTCCCTCCCCGGTCGACGTCCCGCCGTGCGCGGGAGCAGTTGACACACCGCTGTGTCAGCGGTCACTATCGCACAACTGAGACTACCCCGCTCACATGAGCGGCAGACTCGGTCCTGGACTGTCGACGAGGACACTGGAGGGGACGATGGCCGGACGCCGTACGCGACGGGTCGCGCTCGCGGGGGCCCTCAGCGGCGCCCTGCTGCTGACGAGCTGCTCGGGCGCGGGAGGCGGTGGCGGAGGCGGCGGCGGCGGTGCGGGCGGCGGCGAGGACGGCGGCGGCCAGAGCGTCAACGTCATCATGGTGAACAACCCGCAGATGGTGGACCTGCAGGAGCTGACCCCGCGGTTCACCGAGGAGACCGGCATCACGGTCAACTACACCGTCCTGCCCGAGAACGACGTCCGCGACCGCATCACGCAGGAGTTCTCCAGCCAGGCCGGCCAGTACGACGTCGCCTCGATCTCCAACTACGAGGTGCCGTTCTACTCGGAGAACGGCTGGCTGGCCCCGCTGGACGACTACATCGCCGAGGACACCGAGTTCGACCAGGACGACATCCTGGACTCCATGGAGAGCTCGCTGACCGGCGCCGACGGCTCGGTGTACGCGCAGCCGTTCTACGGCGAGTCCTCCTTCCTCATGTACCGCACCGACGTCTTCGAGGAAGCCGGCCTGACGATGCCGGAGAACCCGACCTGGCAGGAGGTCGCCGACCTCGCCGCCCGCGTCGACAACGTCCGCCCCGGCATGCGCGGCATCTGCCTGCGCGGCCAGCCCGGCTGGGGCCAGGTCTTCGCCCCGCTGACCACCGTCGTCAACACCTTCGGCGGCACCTGGTTCGACGAGGACTGGAACGCCCAGGTGGACTCCCCCGAGTTCACCGAGGCCACGAACTTCTACGTCGACCTCGTCCGCACCCACGGCGAGGCCGGCGCCCCGCAGGCCGGCTTCACCGAGTGCCTGAACAACATGACCCAGTCCAACGTGGCCATGTGGTACGACGCGACGTCGGCCGCCGGGTCGCTGGAGGCCGAGGGCTCCCCCGTCGCCGGGCAGATCGGCTACGTGCCGGCCCCGGTCGTCGAGACCGACTCCTCCGGCTGGCTGTACACCTGGGCGTGGGGCGTGCAGGAGGCCTCGCAGAACAAGGACGCCGCGTGGGAGTTCATCTCCTGGGCGTCCAGCCAGGGCTACGAGGAGCTCGTCGGCCAGGAGCTCGGCTGGGCCCGCGTGCCGGCCGGCAAGCGCACCAGCACCTACGAGAACCCCGACTACCAGGCGCAGGCCGGCCCGTTCTACGAGGCCACCCGCGACGCCATCCTCGCCGCCGACCCGGACAACCCCGGCGTGCAGCCGCGCCCGGCCCCCGGCATCCAGTTCGTCGCGATCCCCGAGTTCGCGGCCATGGCCACCGAGGTCTCGCAGTTCGTCAGCTCGGCCATCGCCGGCCAGACCAGCGTCGAGGACGCCCTCGCGCAGGGCCAGCAGGTCGCCGAGCAGCAGGTGACGCAGGTCTACCAGGAGTGAGCCGCCGGCCGGCCCGCCCCGCACCCGCGGGGCGGGTCGGCCGCACCGGGCCCCGGCCCGCGCACCACCGGCGCACCAGCACCGCACCCGCCCTCCCCGCACCGACTCCCCGCAGGAGCAGACCGATGAGCACGGGCACCGACACCCCGAGCGCCCCCGGCGGCCGGTCGGCCGCGGGCAGCGCCGTCGCCCCGCCCCCCACCACCTCCGAGAGCGGCGCGCGCCGCGTCTCGAACTGGGCCCGCCGCGCACCGCTGATGCCGGCGTTCATCTTCCTCTTCATCGCCACGCAGCTGCCGTTCATCACCACGATCGTCATCTCCTTCACCAACTGGAACGCGCTGCGCCCCGGCGACCGCTCCTTCACCGGGTTCGACAACTACGTCGAGGTCTTCTCCAACGCCCGGCTGCGCGAGTCGGTGTGGAACACCGTCGTCCTCACCGTGGTCGTGGTCGGCGTCAGCCTCGTCCTGGGCATGCTCATCGCGCTCCTGCTGGACCGGAAGTTCTTCGGCCGCGGCGCCGTGCGCACCATGATGATCGCCCCGTTCCTCGTCGTGCCGATCGCCGCGGCGCTGCTGTGGAAGCACGCGCTGTTCAACCCCTCCTACGGCCTGCTCAACGGCGTGCTGACGTGGGTCTGGGGGATCTTCGGCAGCGACAGCCCCCCGCAGCCGGAGTACCTGACCGTCGCCCCGATGATCTCCATCCAGGTGGCGCTCATCTGGCAGTGGACGCCGTTCATGATGCTCATCCTGCTGGCCGGGCTGCAGTCCAAGCCGGCCGACGCGGAGGAGGCCGCGCGCATGGACGGCGCCAGCGGCTGGCAGATCTTCCGCTACCTGACCTTCCCGCACCTGCGCCAGTACCTGGAGCTGGGCGGCCTGCTGGGCGCCATCTACATCGTCCAGAACTTCGACGCGGTGTTCACCATCACCTCCGGCGCCCTGGGCACGGCGAACCTGCCGTACACGATCTACCAGACGTTCTTCCAGGCCGGTCAGTACGGCCTGGCCTCGGCGATGGGCGTCGTCGTCGTCATCGCCACGATCATCATCGCGACGTTCGCGCTGCGGGTCGTCTCGACCATGTTCAAGGAGGAGGGCGCCCGATGAGCACCGCCGCCCGCACCGCCCCCGCCGTCCGGCCCAGCGCCGGGCACGTCCCCACCAGCCGGCGCGAGCGCCGCGCCCGCGAGCTGAACCGCGGGAACCCGCTGTGGGGCCTGCTGGCCTGGATCGTCGGCCTGCTGTTCGTCGCGCCCGTGCTGTGGATGGTCCTGACGTCCTTCCACTCCGAGACGGACGCGGCCACCAACCCCCCGGCCGTGGCCGCCGCCCTCACCCTGGACGGCTACCGCAGCTTCTTCGCCGCCGGCCCGTGGCCGCCGCTGATCAACTCGCTGTCGGCGTCCGTCGTGTCGACGATCATCGTGCTGTGCCTGGCGATCCCCGCCGCGTACGCGCTGTCGATCCGGCCGGTCAAGCGCTGGAGCGACGTCATGTTCTTCTTCCTGTCGACGAAGTTCATGCCCGTCGTGGCGGCCGTCCTGCCGCTGTACCTGTTCGCCCGCTACGCCGGGCTGCTGGACAACGTCACCTACCTGGCCCTGCTGTACACGGCGATGAACCTGCCGATCGCGGTGTGGATGATGCGCTCCTTCCTGGCCGAGGTGCCGGTGGAGATGCTGGAGGCCGCCTCCATCGACGGCGCCGGCCTGATCCGCACGCTGCGCTCGGTCGTCGCCCCCGTCGCCGTGCCCGGCATCGCGGCCACCGCGCTCATCTGCTTCATCTTCAGCTGGAACGAGCTGCTGCTGGCCCGCACCCTGACGGCGGTCGTCGCGCAGACGTCCCCGGTGTTCCTCACCGGGTTCGTCACCAGCCAGGGCCTGTTCCTGGCCCAGCTGTGCGCCGCGGCCACCGTCATCTCGCTGCCCGTGCTGGTCGCCGGCTTCGCCGCCCAGGACAAGCTGGTCCAGGGCCTGTCGATGGGCGCGGTCAAGTGACCGGCCCGGCGTCCCCCCGCACCCCCGGAGCACCGCTGTGACCTCCACGACCGCCGCCGTCCCGCTCTCGCCCGCCACGCTGGCCGAGGTGGGCCGCCGGGTGCCCGTGCCCACCTACGACCGCTCGGCGCTGACGCCGGGGATCGTGCACCTCGGGGTGGGCGGCTTCCACCGCGCCCACCAGGCGATGTACCTGGACCGGCTGATGGAGCAGGGGCAGGCGCACGACTGGGCGATCCGCGGGATCGGCGTCCTGCCGCACGACGCGCGCATCCGGGACGCCATGAACTCCCAGGGCGGGCTGTACACGCTGGTGCTGAAGGACCCCGACGGCGGCCGCGAGCCGCGCGTGGTCGGCTCGGTCTTGGACGTGCTGCTGGCCCCCGACGACCCGGACGCCGCGGTGGAGGCCATGGCCGACCCGCGGATCCGCGTGGTGTCCCTCACGGTCACCGAGGGCGGCTACAACGTCGACGCCGTGACCGGCGAGTTCCTGCTCGACACCCCCGCGGTGGCCGCCGACCTCGCCGACGGCGCCGTGCCGACGACGACGTTCGGTCTGGTCACCGAGGCCCTGCGCCGGCGCCGCGACCGCGGCCACGGGCCGTTCACGGTGATGTCGTGCGACAACATCCAGGGCAACGGGCACAACGCGCACAAGGTGTTCGTCGCCTTCGCCACGGCCAAGGACCCCGAACTGGGCGCCTGGATCGACGAGCACGTCACCTTCCCCAACTCCATGGTCGACCGGATCACCCCGGGGACGACCGAGGAGGACCGCGCCGAGGTGCGCGAGCGCTTCGGCGTCGAGGACGCCTGGCCGGTCGTGTGCGAGCCGTTCGTGCAGTGGGTGCTGGAGGACGACTTCGTCGCCGGCCGCCCGCCGCTGGAGGACGCCGGCGTGCAGGTCGTCGAGGACGTCGAGCCGTACGAGCTGATGAAGCTGCGGCTGCTCAACGCCAGCCACCAGGCCCTGTGCTACTTCGGCTACCTGGCCGGGTACCGGCTGGTGCACGAGGTCGCGCAGGACCCGCTGTTCGCGCGGTTCCTGCTGGACTACATGGAGCGCGAGGGCTCCCCCACCCTGCCGCCGGTGCCCGGGATCGACCTGGACGCCTACCGCCGCGAGCTGGTGCACCGCTTCTCCAACGGCGAGGTGCGCGACACCGTCGCCCGGCTGTGCAACGAGAGCTCCGACCGCATCCCCAAGTGGCTGCTGCCCGTGGTGCGCCACCAGCTGGCCACGGGCGGGGAGTTCCACCGCGCCGCCGCCGTCGTGGCCAGCTGGGCCCGCTACGCCGAGGGCGTCGACGAGCAGGGGCAGCCCATCGAGGTCTCCGACCGCCTCGCCGAGCGCCTCGTGGCCACCGCGCGGCGCAACCGGGAGGACCCCACCGCCTTCATCGCCGACCGCAGCCTGTTCGGCGACCTCGTGGACGACGAGCGGTTCGTCGCCGAGTACACGAGGGTCCTGCGCTCCCTGCACGAGCGGGGGGCGCGCGCGACGCTCGAGGAGGTCGTCGCCCGCTGACGCCACCGGTGCGGCGGCGGGCGACGTCCCCCGCCGCACCGGTGGCCCCGGTCGCCGACCGCCGCGGTCAGCGCCAGACGTCCAGGACGACGTCGCGCAGCCGCTCGCTGAAGCGGCCCCCGTCGCCGGCGCCCGCCAGCAGGCCGCGCAGGTCCGCGTCGAAGGCGTCCAGCCGGTCGCCGAACAGGTGGGGCGCCGCGCCGGACAGGGAGTGGACCGCGGCGAGGACCTGCTCGCCGCTGCGCACGACCACGGGGCCCGGCACGCTCAGGCGCTGCGGACCGGTGAACCCGGCGGCGCGGTAGACGGCGTCCTCGTCACCGCCCGCGGTCTCCGGCAGCACCGACCGGCCGGCGCGCGGGCGCGGTCCCAGGTAGCGGCGCACCAGCTCGGTCACGGCCGGCCACGGCGGGCGGGGGTGGGGCAGCGGCGGGCCCGCGTCCTCCGAGGCGTCCAGACCCCGGTGGGTGGTGGCGTGCACGTGCACCAGCGCCCCGCCCGGCACCAGGAGACCGCGCACCGCGGCGGCCACCCGCGGGCGGTCCGTCCAGTGGAACGACTGCGCGAAGGTCACCACGTCCACCGGCGGCAGGCCGGCCGGCAGGTCCTCCGCGCGCAGCCGGACCCACTCGGCGTTCTCGACGCGCCCGCGGCGGGCCAGGCGCGCGGCCTCGGCGAGCATGCCGGCGTCGGCGTCCACCCCGATGGCCCGGGCGACGTGCGGAGCCAGGAGCAGCGTCAGCGACCCGGGACCGCACCCCACGTCCAGCAGCGTCCCCGTGCCGTCCAGCCCCAGCGCCCCGACCAGCGCGGTCACCACCTGCGGCGGGTACGGCACCCGGCCGGCGGCGTAGTGGGCGGCGCTCCCGGCGTACAGCGTCGGGTCCCACGCCCACCCGCGGTCCACGGCCGAACCGCCCCGCGCGTCCGTCACCCCGCCACGGTGGCAGCCCGGTGGGACCACCGCCAGGTGCTCGCACGTGGTCGTCGCGCGGTGCACCCGGCCCGGCGAGATCCAGCTCAGCGACTCGGGGCGTCGTCCAGCGACGCGTCCTGCGCCCGTCCAGCGATGCCGGCGGTCAGGAGCACCGACGCGCCGCTGCACGGCTCCCGGGGTTTGATAAGTTTATCATCGCGCGTTCTGCGATCAACAACCCGTTCAACCCGGGGTCGGACATCGTGCCGCAGGTGTGGGCAGGCCGGACGAGGCAGCTGGACGACTGGCGCAGCGTCCTCCGTCCCCGTCTGGTGAGCGGCCTGCCGGAACGCGGCCGGACCGTCCTCGGCGAGCCGGGCCTGGGCAAGTCCGCCCTCGTGCGCAAGATCGCCTCGGAGGCGGCCGGAGCGGGTGACTGGACCACTCCGCAGATCAGGGTGCCGCTCGGGTCCGACCCGCTGAAGCTCGTCGCCGGGGCCCTGCTGGACCTCGCCCACGTCGCCGGGTTGCCCCCTCGCCGGGAACGGCGGCTCCAGGAGCTGCTGAGCCGCGTCGAAGCGGTCGCGGTGAGCGGTGTCTCCCTGAGCCTGCGAGCGGGCGACGGGGCGGATCCGCACCTGGTGCTCAGCGAACTGCTCGTCGAGATCGGCCGTGCTGCCGTGCAGCGGGGCGTGGTGTGCCTCCTGCACGTCGACGAGGTCCAGAACATCACCGACGAGCGAGCCCTCTCGCAGCTCCTCATCGCGCTCGGCGACGCCCTCACGCACCGCACGGTCGTCGACGGGCCGGGAGGGGTGCGGTTCGAGCGGTCCCTGCCCGTCGCGGTCTACCTGACCGGACTGCCGGAGTTCGAGGACCGGGCCGGGGCGCGCAAGGGCGCGACGTTCGCCCGCCGCTTCGCCACGACCGTCCTCGAGGCGATCGACGACGACGACCTGACCGCGGCGCTGCAGGTGTTCGTGTCTCCCGGGTGGGAGGTGGCGGACGACCGGGGTGGCCTGGCCACCGTCCACATGACCCAGGACGCCGTCGCTCTGCTCGTCGACCTGTGCCGCGGGGAACCCTTCCTGTTCCAGCTCGCCGGGCAGCAAGCCTGGTACGCCGGCGAGGACGTCACCATCACCGCCGCCCAGGTCGAGGCGGGGTGGCGGACGGCGCAGCGCGAGGCGTCCGCCCACGTCGAGCGGATCCTCGGCCGACTGCCGCAGCGCGAGCGCGAGTTCCTCGAAGCGATGGCCCGGCTCCCTCCGGCGGACCGGACGCTCACCCGCATCGCCGCCACGGCCGGTTTCACGTCGGCGGCGGCAGCCGGACCCACGTCCCAGCGCCTCGACACCGTGCGCGGCGTCGTCAGCCGGGGAAGGCCCTACTCGTTCCGGCACCGGGCGGTCGAGGCGTACCTCACGAGCGACTGGCCCGCCGTCCCGTGAGGCGGGCGGCACGAGGTGGAGCTGCGGTGCGGACCTCCACCGTCCGTCGCCCGCCCTAGGCTCCCCACGTGGTCGACGGCGCCCCCGCCCGCGGCCGGGCCGAGCGGCTCGTCGCGCTGCTGTTCGTCCTGCAGCGGCGCCGGCGCGCCACCACCGGTGAGCTCGCCGCCGAGCTGGGGGTCTCCGAGCGCACCGCCGCGCGCGACGTGGCCGCCCTGCGCGAGGCGGGTGTGCCGGTGTGGACGGAACCCGGCCGGTACGGCGGGGTCCGGCTCGTGGACGGCTGGCGCTCGCGGCTGGACGGCCTGACCGAGCGGGAGGCCGTGGCGCTGCTGGCGATGAGCCCGCCGCGGGCCCTGGCCGACCTCGGGCTGGGCGGGGCGGTCACCGCGGCCCACGCCAAGCTGTCCGCCACGCTGCCGGCCGCGCTGGGCGAGGAGGCCCTGCGGGTGGCGCGGCGCTTCCACCTGGACGCCCCCGGCTGGTTCGCGCGGCCCGACGAGAACCCCGGGAACGCCCACCTGCCGGCGCTCGCGCACGCCGTCCTCACCGACCGGCGGGTCGCCCTGACCTACGCGCGCGACGACGGCGACGTCGAGCGCCGCCTGGACCCGCTGGGCCTCGTCCTCAAGGCCGGCGCCTGGTACCTCGTGGCCGCCGGGGACGGCGGGCGCGTGCGCACCTACCGGGTCTCGCGGGTGCGGTCGGTCGCCGACGCGGGAGCGGCCGAGCGCCCGGCGGAGTTCGACCTGGCGGCGTGGTGGGCCGCGTCCTCCGCGGCGTTCGAGCGCTCCCTGCGGCGCGTGCTCGTGCGGGTGCGGCTGAGCCCGCGGGGGCTGCGCGCGCTGCCCCGCGTCCTCGACCCGGGCGCGGTGGCCGAGGCGCTCGCAGGGGCGGGCGCACCCGCCGCCGACGGGTGGACGGAGGTCCTCCTGCACCTGGAGGACCCCGGGGTCGCGGCCGGTCAGCTCCTGCCGCTGGGGACCGAGGTGGAGGTGCTGGAACCGCCGGCGGCGCGGGCGGCGTTCGCGGCGACCGCCCGCGCGATGGCCGCGCGCCACACGTCCTGACGAACGCCTCAGCGGTACCCCGTCGTGTCCGCGGGCCGCCCGGTCCCCATCACCTCCGCCACGTACCGCCACCCGTCGGGACGGCTGCCGTCCACGTCGTCGACCCCGTAGACCCGCGCCAGCTCCCCGCTGGACGTGGTGCGCCCCGCGAACCGGGCGTGGCCGGGGTCGGCGGCCAGGGCGGCGACCGTCCGCCCGACGAACGTCGGCGTCTCCGAGATCGCGAAGTGCGGTTCGGCCGCGAGGGCGTCGCGCCAGGTCTCCTCCGTGACGCCGAAGGTGTCCAGCATCGCCTCCGAGCGCAGCCAGCCGGGCGTCAGGGCGAGCGCCGTCACGCCGTGCGGGGCCAGTTCCGCGGCCAGCGCGGTCGCCAGCGGGTGGGCGGCGGCCTTGGCCACGTGGAAGGCCAGGGTGGTGCCCTCGCGGTAGCGGCTGTTGTGCTCGGCGGTCCCGTCGGTGAGCAGGACGACGAGCCCGCGGCCGGGCCTGTCGAGCCGGTCGGGACGACCGGTGGGCAGCAGCAGCGGCAGCAGGTGGTGGGCGGTGACGACGTGGCTGTCCACGCCCAGGCGCACCATCCGCAGGCTGGCGGCGAGGTCGTGCTCCCAGACCGGTTTCCCCCAGTCCAGGTGCCCGTCGCCGCCCCACACGCCGTCGACGAGGACGTCGAGGCGGCCGTGCTCGTCCTCGACCCGCGCCGCCAGCGCGGCGACCTGGCCGGGGTCGAGGTGGTCCACGCGCAGGGCGGTCGCGGTGCCGCCGGCGGCGCGCACGAGGTCGGCGGTCTGCTCGACCGTCTCCGGCCGCCCCACCTCCGAGCGGTGGCCGCCGCTGCTGCGGCCGGTGACGAGCACGTGCGCGCCGGCGCGGCCGAGCTCGACGGCGACGGCGCGGCTGGCCCCGCGCGTGCCGCCGGCGACGAGGGCGACGCGGCCGCGCAGGTCGGGAGGGGCGCTGGGGCGCTGGTCGGGGTGCTGGTCGGTGTCCACACCCCCACGGTGGCCGCGGACCCCGACACCTGCTGTCGGGGTTCGCGCGGGACCCCCGGTCGCCCCTCCCCCGCCGTGATCACGGACGGGTGGGCGTCCACCCGTCCGCGATCACGGCGAGGGGCGCGGGTCAGTCGGAGAGCGAGAACACCGTCGTGGACTCGTACGTCTCGCCCGGGCGCAGCACCGTGGAGGGGAACTGCTCCTGGTTCGGGGAGTCGGGGAAGTGCTGCGTCTCCAGCGCCAGCCCGTCGCCCTGCCGGTAGACGGAACCCCCGGTGCCCACCAGGGTGCCGTCGAGGAAGTTGCCCGAGTAGAACTGCAGACCCGGTTCCGTCGTGGCGATCCGCAGCGTGCGCCCGCTGTCCGGGTCGCGCAGTTCCGCCGCGTCCTCCAGACCGTCCTCGCTGTCGCGGTCGAGGACCCAGTTGTGGTCGTAGCCCTGCCCGCGCAGGATCTGCTCGAACGGCTGGCGGATCCGCTCGCCGACGGGCGTGGCGCGGCGGAAGTCCATCGGGGTCCCGGCCACGGGGGCGATCTCCCCGGTCGGGATGAGGGTGTCGTCGACCGGCGTGTACGCGTCGGCGTCGATGGTCAGCTCGTGGTCGTAGATCGTGCCGGAGTCCTCCCCGGCGAGGTTCCAGTACGTGTGCTGGGTGAGGTTCACGACGGTGGGCGCGTCGGTGGTCGCCTCGTAGTCCACCCGCAGCTGCTGGTGGCGGTCGAGGGAGTAGGTGACGGCCGCCTGCAGCTCGCCCGGGAACCCCTGGTCGCCGTCGGGGCTGGTCAGCTCCAGCCGCAGGCCCACCTGGGCGCGACCGGGCAGCGGCGTGGCGCGCCACACGCGCTTGTCGAAGGAGTCGGTCCCGCCGTGCAGGGTGTTCGGCCCGTCGTTCAGCGGCAGCTGGTGCTGCACGCCGTCGAGGGTGAACGTGCCGCCGGCGATGCGGTTGCCGTAGCGGCCGATGACGGCACCGAAGTAGGGGCCGGGGTTGTTGGAGGTGACGTAGCCCTCGAGGTCGTCGAAACCGAGGACGACGTTCTCCACCTCGCCGCGGGCGTCCGGCACCTCCAGGCTCTGGACGATGCCGCCGTAGGTGAGCACGCGCACGGTCATGCCGCCGTTGACGAGGGTCCAGCGCTCGACGGGCGTGCCGTCGGGGGTGGTGCCCCACGCCTCGGCGGACACGCCGGCGCGGTGACCGCCGTGGTGACCGCCGCGGCGGTCGTGGTCGGGGGCGGCGCTGGCGGCGCCGGCGCCGGTGGCGGCGAGCAGGCAGACCGCCGCGGCGGCGGTGAGGGTTCGGGTGCGAGCAGGCTGACGTGCGGAGTTCGACCGCATGTGGGGGTTTCTCCCGTCGGTGAGGCCTCGTTGCCCGTCCCGCCGCCGGACGGCGACCGGGACGCCCGGAACCTAGGACCGCCGTCACCGGGTGTCAACGGCCCGAACCGACCCGTCCCGGAACTCCCCCGTCCGGGGGTCAGGCGGGAACGGGGTCGCGCGTGCGCCGGCGGCGGGCGACCGCCAGGCGCAGCAGGTCCGCGCGCTCGTCCGGCGGCAGGTCCTGCGTGGAGCGCTCCTCGCGGGCGTCCAGCCAGCCGCGCAGCCGGCCCGGGTCGTCGGTGATGATGCCGTCCACGCCCGCGCGCACCAGGACCCGCCACAGGGCCGGCTCGTTCACCGTCCACACCCACGTGCCCAGCCCGGCGGCCCGGTGCAGCGCCGGGACCTCCGGGCAGGCGACGACGGCCGCCGCGTGCGGGTTGCACGCCACGGCCCCCGTGCTCGCCGCCAGTTCCCGCGCCGCGGCCGCCACCTCGGCCGGGTCGGTGCCCAGCGCGGCCTGCAGGTCGCGCTCGGGGTCGTCCAGCGCCGCCAGGAACGACGCCAGCGGCAGCGGCTCGCCAGGGCGCAGCACGAGCACCGCGCGCGGCAGGTCGGGGGCGGCGAGCGCCAGGGCCCGCACCGTCGCCAGGGAGAAGCTCTGCAGCACGCAGCGCTGCGCCACCCCGGTCCGGCGCAGGACCGCCACCGCGACGCCCGCCTGCTCGGCGGTCCAGTCGCCCTTGAACTCCACGAGCAGGCCGCGGCCGGGGTGGCGGGCCAGCAGCTGCGCCACCCGCCCCAGCGACGGCACGCGCTGCCCGGCGAACGCCGGGGAGAACCAGCCGCCCGCGTCCAGGCGCTCCAGCCGGTGCCACGGCGTGTCGGCCACGGCGCCGGAGCCGTCGGTGGTGCGGTCCAGCGTCGCGTCGTGCAGCACCACGGGGACGCCGTCCGCCGTCAGCTGCACGTCCAGCTCCAGCAGGTCCGCGCCCGCCCACAGGGCCGACTCGAACGCCGCCAGCGTGTTCTCCGGCGCGGTCGCGCTCGCGCCGCGGTGGGCGACGACCAGGGGGCTCCCGCGGCGACGGACCGGCGCCGGCCCGGACACCGGCCCCAGCCCCGGCGACCGTCCCGGGGAGCGCTCCGACACCTGCTCCGACACCAGCACCGTGCACACGCTCCCGGCGGTCGTCCGCGGTGCCCCGGGCCGGCTGCCGGTGTTCCGGCCACCGCACCCGCGGGCCTTCACCCGAAGCTAACCCCGCGCACCGCCGCCACCGGCGCGACACGGGGTCCGTCCGGCGAGCCGTCACGAGGAGTTCACCGGCGCGCTCCCGGCCGGGGTGCGGCACCGACGCGGGTTCACCCCCCGTTCTCCGGGGCCGGTCCGGGCTGGCAGTGCGGGCACCACCAGGTGCGCCGGCGCTCGGGGTCGCCCGCGACCTCCGCCACGACCCGCACGCGCGTCCCGCAGCGCAGGCACGGCTGCCCGGCGCGGCCCGAGACCCAGTGCCGCCGCCCCGGCCGGGTGTCGCCCGTGGTGACCTGCGCCGCGCCGGGCGTGGACACCGAGAAGCGCAGCATCCGCGCCACCAGGTCCACCGCCCGCGCCAGGTCCGGCACCCCGGACACCGGCGTCCACGGGGAGACCCCCCGCAGGAAGCACAGCTCGTCGGCCCACAGGTTGCCGATGCCGGCGAGGTTGCGCTGGTCCAGCAGCGCGGCCTTGACCTCCCGCTCCGGCTCGCGCGACAGGCGCTCCACCGCCCGCGCGACGACCTCCTCGCGGGTCAGCTCCTCCGAGAGCAGGTCCGGGCCCAGGTGCCCGACGACGGTGTCCTCGGCGTCGGTGGGCAGCAGCTCCACGACGGGCATCCGCAGCGCCACGGCCGTCGGCCCGTCGGTCTCCAGGACGACGCGCACGTCCGGCTGCAGGCGCTGCGGCAGCCGCTTGCCGGGGGCCAGCACCGTCCACTCCCCGTCCATGCGCAGGTGCGTGTGCAGGGTCGTGGGCACCTCGGGGCCGTCGAGGCGGGTCAGCAGGTGCTTGCCGCGCGAGACGGTCCCCAGGACCCGCGCGCCGGCCAGGTCGGCCGTCGCGAACCGCGGCACCCGCAGGTCGCTGCGGCGCACGGTGCGCCCGCGCAGCCGCTCGTCGAGCCGGTGCGCCACGCGGTAGACGCTGTCCCCCTCCGGCACGCGGACCAGCCTCCGGCAGCGGGCCGCCCCGCGCGAGCCGGGCCCGCGCCCGGTGGCGGGAGCGCTCCCACCCGCCCAGAGTGGGGCGTGGCCGGGGCAGGCCGCCCGACCTCCGGACCGAGCACCTCCGGATCGAGCACCTTCGGATCGAACACGACGGACGAACGGGACCCGACATGTACCTGCACGTGCAGAAGCTCATCCACGAGATCGCCGAGGACGAGCCGGACCCCGCGGCGGCCAACGCCCTGCAGGAGGGCCTCGGCGGCCAGTTCGGCGAGATGCGCACGATGATGCAGTACCTCTTCCAGTCGATGAACTTCCGCGGCGCGGCGGCCAAGCCGTACAAGGACCTGCTGCAGGGCATCGGCACCGAGGAGATCAGCCACGTCGAGCTCATCGGCACGACGATCGCGCGCCTGTTGGACGGTTCCCCGCGGTACCGGGGCGAGCAGACCGACCCGCTGGACACCCCGGCCGCCGGCGGGACGACCCCGCTGAGCATCGCGCTGGACCACGGCAACATCCACCACTACCTCGTGGGTGCGCAGGGCGCGCTGCCGGTGGACTCCGCCGGCAACCCGTGGAGCGGCAGCTACGTCTACAACTCCGGCAACCTCGTGCTGGACCTGCTGTACAACCTCATGCTGGAGTCCACGGGCCGGCTGCAGAAGTGCCGCATCTACGAGATGTCGTCGAACAAGACGCTGCGCTCCACCGTCAGCTACCTCATCGTGCGCGACCAGGCGCACGAGAACGGGTACGCGAAGGCGCTGGAGACGCTGGGCGTGGACTGGAAGAAGCTGCTGCCGATCCCGAAGACCAACGCCGAGCGGTTCCCCGAGGTCAAGCAGATGGTCGACCTGGGCTGGCAGAGCAAGCAGTACACGTTCGACCTGACGGGCGCGTCGGAGGCCGCGAAGATCTACCGCGGCGCCTCCCCGTCCAACGACGGCACCGATCTGGACGCCACGTCGCAGGCCCCCGAGGGCGCTCCGCTGACGATCGCGGAGGAGCGCTACGAGGAGTTCGCGCCGGGCCTGGACCCGGAGCTGATCGAGCTCATCCAGGCGACCGCCGACCTGGAGATGGCCGAGCCGGAGATGACGTACGGGCCGCTGACCCGCGACTCCTGACCGGCCCGCCCCTCACGACTCCTGGCGCGTTCCCCGCCCCTCCCCGGACCGGGAGGGGTGGGGAACGCGCCAGGAGCGCGTCGGGGGGCGTCCGAGAGGGGGTCAGGCGGCGTCGAGGAAGCGCTCGGCGAGCTCCAGGGCGAGGGTGCGGTACCCCTCCGCCTCGAAGAGGACGGTGACCCGGTCCTCCTCGTAGTGCATGACCTGCCCGGCGCCCCACTCCGCGTGCACGACGGCCGAACCCACCGGGAACGGCTCGTCGGCGGCGGCGACGGACTGCTGCGCGGCCGTGCCGGCGCGGCAGGTGTCGCAGCGCCCGCAGGGGTCGCGCAGCTCCTCGCCGAAGTAGCCGAGCAGGAACTGCCGCCGGCAGCCGGTGGTCTCGGCGTAGCCGCGCATCATCTCCAGGCGCGAGCGCTCCACGCGGCGGCGCTGCTGCGACAGCTCCACCGCCGCGCCCGCGGCCTCGCCGGGCGCCGGCCCGCCGGCGGCGGGGACCAGGCGGCCCTCGCCGTCCTCGCCGACGGCGCCGACCTGGACGAGCAGGTTGACGATGCCGGCCAGCCGGGTCGCGGACGTGCCCAGCTCGCGGCGCAGCTGCGCGGGCGGTACCGGGCCGTCGTGCGAGCGCACGGCCGCGGCGACCTGCCGCAGCGGTTCCTCCTTGGCCACCCCGGCGGCGAAGAACTTGCGCAGCCCCAGGTCCTCGGGCCGGTGGTGCAGGACCGCCCGCGCGGGGTTCCCGTCGCGCGCCGCGCGGCCGACCTCCTGGTAGTAGCTGTCCAGGGAGTCGGGGACGTGGGCGTGGACGACCGCGCGCACGTCGGGCTTGTCGATGCCCATGCCGAAGGCGTTGGTGGCGACGACCACGTCCAGCTCGCCGGCGAGGAACCGGTGCTGCACGTCGTCGCGGTCGGCCCGCCGGCGCCCGGCGTGGTAGTGGTCGGCGGCGCGGCCGGCGGTGCGCAGCGCGGCCGCGTACTCCTCCGCGTCGCGGCGGCGGGCGACGTAGACGAGGACCGCGCCCTCGACCGCGAGCACGCTGTCCAGGACCTCGCGCCGCTGCACGTCGGCGTCGCGGTGGTGGCGCACCTCCAGGTCGATCTCGGGGCGGTCGAAACCCTCGACGACGACGAACGGGTCGCGCAGCCGCAGGTGCTCGGCGATCTCCGCGCGCACCTGGGGGCTGGCCGTGGCGGTCAGCGCGACGACCTGCGGGCGCCCCAGCCGCTCGGCGGCCGAGCCCACCCGCAGGTACTGCGGGCGGAAGTCGTGGCCCCAGGAGGAGACGCAGTGCGCCTCGTCGACGACGAGCGTCTGCGGCCGCAGCCGGGCCAGCTCCTCCACGACCTCGTCGCGGGCCAGCTGCTCGGGGGCCAGGAACACGAACTTCACGCCCCCGGCGCGCAGCTGCTCCTGCGCCTCGCGCCACGCCGGCGCGGTCAGCTGGGAGTTCAGCATGACCGCGCCGCCGCGGCGGGCGTCCTCGCGGATCCCGTCGACCTGGTCGCGCTGCAGCGCGATGAGCGGGGAGACGACCACCACCGGCGCCGTGTGCATCAGCGAGGGCACCTGGTAGACGGCCGACTTGCCCGCGCCGGTCGGCATGACCGCCAGCACGTCGCGCCCGTCGGCCACGGCGCGCATGGCCTCCGCCTGCCCCGGGCGCAGCACCTCGTAGCCGAAGGCCTCGCGGGCGGAGGCGCGCAGCAGGTCCAGCGGGTCGAAACCGCCGTCGTCGATCGTCACGGTACGGGCATACCCCCGTTGACGTTGATCACCTCGCCGACGACGTAGCTGGACTCGGGGGAGGCGAGGAACACGTACGCGGGGGCCATCTCGGCCGGCTGGCCGGCGCGGCCCAGCGGCGTGGAGGTGCCGAAGGAGGGCATGGCGTCGTCGGGCTGGCCGCCGGACACCTGCAGCGGCGTCCACACCGGCCCGGGGGCCACGACGTTCACGCGGATCCCCTTGGGCGCCAGCTGCTGCGCGAGGGCCTTGCACATCGTCGTGATCCCGGCCTTCGTCGTCGCGTAGTCGACGAGGTTCGGGGACGGCTGGTAGCCCTGCACGGAACTCGTGCCGATGATCGTGGAACCGGGCGGCAGGTGCGGCACGGCCTCCTGCACGATCCAGTGCAGCGCGTACAGGTTCGTGCGCATCGTCTCGTCGAACTGCTCGCTGCTCAGCTGCGTGACGTCCTCGACGTGCTGCTGCTTGCCGGCGACCACGGCGATCAGGTCGATCCCGCCGAGCTCCTCGACGGTGCGGCGCACCAGTCCGCGGGCGACCTGCTCGTCGGAGACGTCGCCGGGGGCCAGGACCGCCTTGCGACCGGCGTCCTGCACCAGCCGCTCGACCTCGTTCGCGTCGGCCTGCTCGCCGGGCAGGTAGCTGAGGACGACGTCGGCCCCTTCGCGGGCGAAGGCGATGGCGGCGGCGCGGCCGATGCCCGAGTCGGCCCCCGTCACCAGCGCCCTGCGGCCCTCCAGGCGGCCGGTGCCGCGGTAGGTCTCCTCGCCGTGGTCCGGCTCCGGGGACAGCTGCCCGGCCAGGCCCGGGCCCTCCTGCGGTTGCGGTTCGAAGCCCTCGGCGTGGTAGAGGCTGACGGGGTCGGTGAACGTGAACTGGGTCCGCACGTTCCCCACGCTAGGCAGCGGTGCGGACGCGCGCGAGGCGACGCGGGCGCGCCGGCGCCGCGGACGGGTCGTGTCGGTGGCGGGGGCGATGATGGCCGGGTGCGCCAGCAGCAGCTCCTCGACATCACGAGGATCTACGTCGAGCCCGCGGCGGCCGAGCTGCCCCGCGGGCGGGAGGTCCTCGCCCGCTGGCCCGACGCCACCCGCGTCGAGGTCGCCAGCCACTGGAACATCCCCGAGCTGCACGGCGACGAGGCGAACGCCGCCCGCTGGGTGCGGATCAAGCGCGAGGCCCTCGTCCTGGGCGTGAAGAAGTCGCTGGCCGCGCGGCCCAACGGGCGCTCCGCGGACTTCATCGCGCCCTCCACCGCCAACGGCTGCGCGATGGCCTGCTCGTACTGCTACGTGCCGCGGCGCAAGGGCTACAGCAACCCGATCACGGTGTTCGCGAACATCGAGCAGATCACCGGCTACCTGGAGCGGCACGTGCGCCGGCAGGGCGTCAAGGCCGAGCCGAACCAGTGCGACCCGCACGCGTGGGTGTACGACGTCGGGGAGAACAGCGACTGCTCCGTGGACGCCGAGGTCTCCGCCAACGTCGACGACCTCGTCGCCCTGTTCGCCCGCCTGCCCACCGCCAAGGCGTCCTTCGCGACCAAGCACGTCAACCGCCGGCTGCTGGAGCTGGAGCCCGCCGGCCGCACCCGCGTCCGGTTCTCCCTCATGCCGGCGCGGTTCGCCAAGCTGCTGGACCTGCGCACCTCCCCGGTCGCCGAGCGCCTGGCCGCCCTCGACGACTTCGTCGGGGCCGGCTACGAGGTCCACGTGAACCTGTCCCCCGTCGTCGTGGCCGAGGGCTGGCTGGCGGCGTGGGCCGAGCTGCTCGACGACCTGGACGCCGCCACGAGCGCGGCCACGAAGGAGCAGATGGCCGCCGAGGTGATCTTCCTGACGCACGAGGAGCGCCTGCACGAGGTGAACCTCGCCTGGCACCCGAAGGCCGAGGACCTGCTGTGGCGGCCGGCGCTGCAGGAGGCCAAGCGCTCGCAGTCCGGCGCCGCGACCGTGCGGTACCGCACCGGCGACAAGGGCCGCTACGTGCGCCAGCTGCTGGACCTCATCGAGCAGCGCACGCCGTGGCTGCGGGTGCGGTACGCCTTCTGAGCGACCACGCTGACCGCATGGCGAAGAGCAGCAGCGACGACGACGAGCGCCGCGAGGTCCGCGAGCGCTTCGGGGACGCCGTCAACATGACGCCCAAGGAGCTGGAGGACTGGCTGGCGACGGACGAGTCGCAGTCCGTGGGCGCCGGGGAGGGCGAGTCGGTCGGGCACGAGTCCGGACGGCGGATCGTGCAGATCCTGCGCGCGAAGCAGGCCGACCTCGACGACGACGACCACCAGCACATGAAGAAGGTCGCCGGCTACGTGGCCCGGCACCTGGCGCAGCGCCCCGACGGGGACGTCACCCAGACGCGCTGGCGCTACAGCCTCATGAACTGGGGTCACGACCCGCTGAAGTGAGCCCGCCGCTCTCGACGTGCGCACCGCGCGCGGCGGGAGCAGAGTGGGACCGCCGCCTGGACGAGACGGGCGGCCCGCCCCCGCGGCCCCCGGGCCGTGCCGGGGCTGGTGGCGGAACCATCGACGGCGCACCTCGCAGCGTGCGCCACGTGAGGAGCCGACGCATGAGCAGTGTCACCGAGAGCATCGACGTCCAGGTCCCCGTGCGCACCGCGTACAACCAGTGGACCCAGTTCGAGTCGTTCCCCGAGTTCATGGGCGGCGTCGAGTCCGTCACCCAGACCGGCGAGACCATGACGCACTGGAAGACCAAGATCGCCGGTGTGGAGCGCGAGTTCGACGCCGCGATCACCGAGCAGCACCCCGACGAGCGCGTCGCCTGGAAGGCCGTGGACGGCAAGTCCCACGCCGGCGTCGTGACGTTCCACCGTCTCAGCGACTCCGAGACCAAGGTCACCGTCCAGATGGACTGGGAGGCCGAGAGCCTGGTCGAGAAGGCCGGCGCGGCGATCGGCGCCGACGACCGCCAGATCAAGAAGGACCTCGCGCGCTTCAAGGAGTTCATCGAGTCGCGCGGTTCGGCGACCGGCGCCTGGCGCGGGGACGTCACCCCGCCCAAGTGACACCCGCCTGAACGACGTGAGGCCCGGGACCGCTGGTCCCGGGCCTCCGTCGCGTCCGGCCCCCGCCGGTGACGCCCCTCAGGAGGTGCTGAAGCGCAGCTCGGTGACCGCGTGGAACTCCTCGCCCGGGCGCAGCGCCGTCGTGGGGAACTCCGGCCGGTTCGGCGCGTCGGGGAACGCCTGCGTCTCCAGGGCGATGCCCGAGCGCGGCCCGTAGGCGTGGCCGGAGGCGCCGACGAGGGTGCCGGCCAGCGTGCCGCCCGTGAACACCTGCACCCCGGGCTGGTCCGTCCACACCTCCAGGACCCGGCCGGACAGCTCGTCCTCCAGCCGCGCCGCCCGCGAGCGCGGGCGGGACCCGGCCGGCACGTCGGCCAGCACGAAGCAGTGGTCGAACCCCGACCCGCGGCGCAGCTGCTCGTCCTCGCCCGCGCGCTCCCCGCCCACCCGGTACCCGACGGGCACGGGCCGGCGCAGGTCGAAGGGCGTGCCCTCCACGGCGCGCACCTCCCCCGTCGGCAGGCCGTTCTCGTCCACCGGCAGGAACGCGTCCGCGTCGACCTGCAGCAGGTGCGCGTCGACCGTGCCGCTGCCCTCGCCGGCGAGGTGGAAGTACGCGTGGTTGGTGAGGTTCAGGACGGTCGCCGCGTCCGTCGTCGCGAAGTACTCCACGACCAGCGTGCCGCCGCTGAGCACGTAGCTGACGTGCACCGACAGGTTCCCGGGGAACCCGTTGTCGCCGTCCGGGCTGAGCAGCGAGAACCGCACGCCCGCGCGGCCGTCGACCGGGTGCGCCGACCACAGCCGCTCGGAGAACGGGTGCGGTCCGCCGTGCAGCGCGTTGCCGCGGTCGGTGGCCGGGACGGCCACCTCCGCGCCGTCGATCCGGAAGCGCCCGCCGGCGATGCGGTTGGCGAAGCGGCCCACCGTCGCCCCGAAGGAGCGGCCCTTGCCGGTGTAGGGAGCCAGGTCCGCGAACCCCAGGACGACACCGGCGCGCCGGCCGTCCCGGTCGGGCGCCTCGAGCGCCTGGATCCGCGCGCCGTGCTCCAGCAGCGACACGCGCAGCGCGCCGTCGTCGAGGGTCCAGCGCCCCACGGGGGTGCCGTCCTCGAGGTGCCCCCACGCCCGCTCGTGCTCGACCGTCCCCGTCGCGCTGCTCACGGCGACGACGCTACCGCCGCTGCCCGCACCCCCGCTGCCCGCGCACCGCCCCGGCGAGCGCGGTCGCGGCGCTGGCCAGCACGACCGCGAGGCCCGCCACGAGCAGGACCCCCGTCACGCTCCAGCGCCAGTCCCACGTGACGCCGGCGACCTCGCGGGCGCCGACCACCGCGGCCAGCGCCAGCAGCACGGTCGCGCCGACCACCCCGGGCACGTCCACCGTCCACGGCCGGCGCTCCGGCGGCTCCGCCTCCCGCGCGGCCGGCTCGTCCTCGACCCCGCCCGCCGGTCCGGCGGGCTCCGCCCCGCGCGGCGCCTCGCCCGCGGGGTCCCGGTGCCCGTCGTGCCACTCCTGCCAGGCGGCCCACCGCCCGTCGTGCCACTCCCGCCAGGCGTCCCGCTCGTCCCGCCGCTCGTCCCGCCGCTCGTCCACGTCGTCCTCCTCAGTCCGTCCCGAGGAGGTCGCCGCCCGGGGCACCGAGCGCCACCTCCCCCGCCCACGCGGTGGCCCGCAGCAGGTCCGTCCCCGCGGGCACGCTCCAGCCGTCGCGGTCGTCACCGGGGCGGTCGGTGCGCGCCGCCTCGGCGACGGCCCGCGCGTCGGGGCCGACGGCCAGGACGGCCCGCACGTTCAGCCCGCCCGTCGCCCGCACGCGCGGACCGGCGTCGTCGTCCACGAAGGTCCCCCGGCCGTCCGCGACGGCGACGACGTCGGCGCGCTCCCAGCGCACGCTGCCGGACAGCGCGGTCGCCTCGACCAGCACCGTGCGCTCCTGCGGCACGACGACCTCGAGGCGTCCGGCGGCCACGGTGGCGCTGCCTCCGGCCGTCCCCTCCTCCAGGTCCACCCGCAGGCGCCCCACGGGCACCGCGACGGCGTCCTCGCGGGCGGTGGGCGACCAGACCAGGTCCGGCGACCAGCGCCAGCCGCCCGACGGCGGTGCCAGCGTCAGCGCGAGCGCCACCAGCGCCAGCGGCCACGCCAGCCCCTGCAGCGCGCTGCGCCGCCCGCGCAGCGCGGCGAGCAGGGCGCCCAGGGCGAGCACGGCGACGGCCGCGGCCAGCGCGGTCGCCACCTCGGTGCCGGGCAGGTACCCGGCGCGGTGGGCGACGGTCACGGCTCCGGCCGCCAGCAGCGCCAGGCCCGTGGCCGCGGCCGACAGCAGCGGTGAGCCGGGGCGGCGGCGGGCGCGCGCAGCCGCGGCGCGCTCGGCCGCCGCGCGGCGGGCGGCGGCGCGGCGCTCGGTGGTGGAGCGGTGCCCGGCCAGCGGGTCCAGCGTCCGCAGCGGTGCCAGCGCCTCGTCGACCGCCCGCTCGACCCGCGCGTCCAGCGGGACGTCCTCGTGCGGGAGCCGGTCGTGCTTCGTGAGGTCCACGGGAGCGCCGGTCGGCGCCGCGGGCCCCGACGGGTCGGGGCGCTGGGCGGCGCGGGGGTCGCGCTGCCCCGGGCGGACGAGCGCGATCCGGTCGCGCAGCAGCCACCAGCCGACCCCCGCCAGGGCGGCGGTGATGAAGAACCCCCACCCCGCGCCGGCGTTCCACCAGCCGGCGCCCGCGCCGAGCAGACCGCGGCCCACGAGGAGGTCCAGCAGCAGGAGGGCGACCGCCCCGGCCAGGGACCCCGACACGTCGCCGCGGGAGGCGGCCTCCGCCTCGATCCGGCCGCGCGCGTCGGGCAGCAGCGCCCAGCCGATGCCGTAGGCGGCGAACCCCAGGCCGCCGACCACGGTCAGGCCGATGAAGGCGCCGCGGACGACGACGGGGTCGACGTCCCAGCGGCGGGCGAGCGCCCCGGCCACGCCGGCGAACCAGCGGTCCTCGTCGTCGCGGACGGCGCCCCAGGCGCGGACGCCGTCGAAGAACCGGTCGGTGGACGGCCGCGGCGCGGCGGGCTCGGCGGGCGTGGCGCCCGCCGCCGGCCGGTCCTGCTGCTCCTGCTGGTCCTGCTGGTGCTCCTGCTGGTCCACGGTGCCACTCTCCCGGACGTGCGGTGCGGTTCCGGCGGGTCAGAAGACCCAGCCGACGCTCCACGGGTCGATGCCGAACAGCAGGTCGCCGACGACGAGGAGACCGGCGACGACGAGGGCGACGGACACGTCGCCGCGCTGGGCCGCCTGCGCCTCGACGCGGCCGGTGCTGTCGGGCAGCAGCGCCCACGCCAGGCCGTACAGGGTCAGGCCGGCGCCGCCGAGGAGGGCGAGCACGACGAACGCCGCGCGCACCGTCCACGACGGCACGGACAGGCGCTGCGCCAGGCCGCCGGCGACACCGCCGACCCAGCGGTCGCCGCCGCGGACGACGCCGAGGCCGCGGACGCGGTCGAAGAACCGGTCGGCGCCGCTGCGGGCCGGGCCGGCGGTGACGGCGGGCTCCTCGGCGACCGGCGGGACCTGCTGCGGGCCCTGGCCCGGGTACTGGTCGGAGGGGCTGGGGAACTCGTTCGTGGTCATGGCTCCACGGTGCCCGCGCGGGCACCCCCACCACATCGGGGACGACCCTGAGACGACCCTGGACGTGGGCCCGGAGGACCCTGGTCCCCGTCCCCGGGGGGATCCCGGACCGCCCGCCGCGTGCCACGATCGCGGCGTGGAGACGACCACCGAGGAACCCGCGGCCGCGGCCCCACCGGTGCGGCGCGCGCTCGTGCGCCCCGTCGCCGGGCGGCGGGCCGCGGGGGTGGCCGCGGGGCTGGCCGCCCACCTCGGGCTGCCGGTGTCGCGGGTGCGCACCGCGTTCGTGGCGGCGGCCGTCCTGGCCGGGGCGGGGTTCTTCCTCTACGCGGCCTGGTGGCTGCTGGTCCCCGACGAGCGCGACGTCACCCCCGGCGGCCCGCGCCCCGGCAAGCGCGCCGACCCCTCCGCGTGGGTCCTGGAGCACCGCGACACCCTCGTCGGCGTCGCGCTCGTCCTGACCGCGGCCGTCGCCGCCGGGCGGGTGTCCGACTCCGACGTGCTGCTGCAGGTCCTCGTCCCGCTGCTCGTCGTCGGCGCCGGTCTCGTCCTGGCGTGGAGCCAGCTGGACGCCACCCGCCGCGCGCGCCTCGTCGGCGGCGGCGGGCGGCGGGCGGCGCTGCGGGTGGGCGCCGGCGCCTCCCTCGTCGCGACGGGGGTGGTCCTCGTCCTCGTCGTCGGCGACCCCGCGGCGTTCGGGCAGTCGACGCTGGCGGGGCTGGCGGTGTTCGCCGGGCTGGCGATCGTCGTGGCCCCGTGGGCGGTGCGCCTGTACGGCGACCTGGGCGCCGAGCGCGCCGCCCTGGCCCGCGAGCAGGAGCGCGCGGAACTGGCCGCGCACGTGCACGACTCGGTGCTGCAGACCCTCGCGCTCATCCAGCGCCGCAGCGGCGACGGCGCCGAGGTGGCGCGGCTGGCGCGCGCGCAGGAGCGCGACCTGCGCCGCTGGCTGTACGGCGACCACGGCACCGCCACCGGAACGCTCGGGGCGGCGCTGCGCGCGGCGGCCGCGGAGGTGGAGGACGCCACCGCCGCCACCGTCGACGTCGTCCTCGTCGGCGACCTGGACACCCTGCGGCTGGACCGCGCCACCTCCGCGCTGGCGCAGGCGGCGCGGGAGGCGCTGCTGAACGCCGGCCGGCACGCCGGGGGCGCGGTGTCCCTGTACGCGGAGCGGATGGGCGCGGACCTGGAGGTGTTCGTGCGCGACCGCGGCCCCGGTTTCGACCTGGACGCGGTGCCCGCGGACCGGCTGGGGGTGCGCGAGTCGGTCCTGGGCCGCATGCGGCGCGCGGGCGGGGAGGCGCTGGTGCGCCGGCCGGCGGACGGGGGCACCGAGGTCGTGCTGCGGCTGCCAGGATCGGGCGGGTGAAGGGGACGGTGAAGCGCGTCGTCGTCGTCGACGACCACCGGATGGTGCGCGTCGGGGTGCGGGCCGAGCTGGCGGGCGCCGACGACGTGGAGGTCGTCGGGGAGGCCGCCGACGCGGCGTCGGCCGTCGACGTGGTGCACCGGCTGCACCCGGACGTCGTGCTGCTGGACGTGCACCTGCCCCTGGCCGCCGGGGAGTCCACCGCTCCCGGCGCCGGGTCGGGCGGGGCGGAGGTCCTCACCCGCTGCGCCGACCTGCTGGCCGCCGACCCGCCGGTGCGGTTCCTGGCCCTGAGCGTCTCCGACGCCGCCGACGACGTCATCGCCGTCATCCGCCGCGGCGCGCGCGGCTACGTCACCAAGTCCATCGCCGGGGACGAGCTGGCCGCGGCCGTGCGGCGGGTCGCGGACGGCGACGCCGTGTTCTCCCCGCGGCTGGCGGGTTTCGTCCTCGACGCGTTCGGCGCGATGAGCGGCGAGGTGGCCGCCGCCGACGACGAGCTGGACCGCCTGTCGGCGCGCGAGCGGGAGGTGATGCGGCTCATCGCCCGCGGCTACGCCTACAAGGAGGTCGCGAAGGAGCTGTTCATCTCCGTCAAGACGGTGGAGACCCACGTGTCCGCGGTGCTGCGCAAGCTGCAGCTGTCCAACCGGCACGAGCTGACGCGGTGGGCGGCGGCGCGCCGGCTGCTGTGAGGGGGGCGGACCCAGCTCACACGTGCTCGGACACCAGCACCGCGGTGGTGCCGGGTTCCAGCGCCTCGAAGACGTGCTCGACGTCGCCGGGGTAGCGCACGTAGTCGCCGGGGCCGAGCTCGACGGTCTCGTCCGTCGTCCCGACCCGGGCGCGCCCCACGGACAGGACGACGTGCTCGACGACGCCCTGGCCGTGCGGGTCGGCCAGCCGCGGGCGGCCGGGGTCGGCGCTGACGAGGTAGACGTCGCGGCGGGCGTTCGGCGGGCTGGTCGTCAGCAGCGTCGCGGCGTAGTCGGCGTCGCCGGCGCTGAACCGCACGCCCTCGCCGAAGCGCACGACCTCGACGGCGGCGCGCGGGGGGTCGACGAGGTGGGAGAACGGGACGCCGAGGGCGGTGGACAGCGCCCACAGCGTCTCGATCGAGGGGTTGCCGGTGGCCGACTCCAGCTGCGACAGCGTCGACTTGGCGACGCCGGCGCGGCGCGCGAGCTCGGTCAGCGACAGCCCGGCGCGCGTGCGCTCGCGGCGCAGCGAGCGCGCCAGGACCTGCGCGACACCCGGCGGTGCGCCCGACGGACCCGGTGCTCCCTCGGTCACGGTTCCCGGCCTCCCCGCGGTTGACGACCACCTCCGACTGTGTTCATCCTAGCGAACATGCGTTCGTTCTGGCGAACACCCCTGGTGCGCGACGCCCTGCTCGTCGCCGTGGCCAGCGGGGTGGTCGGCGTGGCCTTCGGCGCCGTGGCCACCAGCACCGGCCTGCCGTGGTGGCTCGTCCTCCTGTCCTCCCTCGTCGTCTTCGGCGGCGCCTCGCAGTTCCTGCTCGTGGCCCTGCTGGCCTCCGGCGCCGGGGTCGTCGCGGCGGTCCTCGCGGCCCTCGTCGTCAACGTGCGGTTCCTGCCGCTGAGCTTCGCCGTCGCCGGTTCCCTGCCCCGCGGGCGGGCGCGGTGGCTGGCGCTGCACCTCGTCACCGACGAGACCGTCGCGTTCGCGCGCGCCCGCGGCGGCGCCAGCGCGTTCACGCTCCTCGGCGTCGCCCAGTTCGCCTGCTGGAACGTCGGCACCCTCGCCGGCGTCCTCGCCGCCGGCGCGATGGGCGACACGGCCGCCTGGGGCGTCGACGCCGCGTTCCCCGCCGCGCTGCTCGCGCTCGTCCTGCCCGCGCTGGCCGACCGGGCGGTGCGCCGCACGGCGGTCGCCGGCTGCGCGCTCGCCGTCGCCGCCACCCCGGTCCTGCCCGCGGGGGTCCCCGTCCTGCTGTCCCTGCTCGCGCTGGGACCGGCTGCGCTGCAACTGGTCCGCGAGCGCGGGACGCGCACCGCGCAGGTGGCGTCGTGAGCGGCGCGGTCCTGCTGGCCGTCGGCGTCTGCGCCGCCGGGACGTACGCGCTACGCGCGCTGGGCGTCCTGCTGGCCTCCCGGGTGACGCTGCCGGAGGCCGTGCAGGACCTCGTCGGGCGCGGCACGGTCGTGCTGCTGCTGGCCCTCGTCGCCACCAGCACCCTGTTCGAGGGCGGTGGCGGCGCGGGCGCCGCCCGGCCCGCCGGGG
Source organism: Kineococcus terrestris (assembly GCF_041020755.1). Classification (NCBI taxonomy): domain Bacteria; kingdom Bacillati; phylum Actinomycetota; class Actinomycetes; order Kineosporiales; family Kineosporiaceae; genus Kineococcus; species Kineococcus terrestris. The sequence continues at coordinate 28,913 of NZ_JBEUEI010000035.1, forward strand.
TGCTGGTCGCCGGGGTCCTCGCGTGGCGGCGGGTGCCGTTCGTCGCCGTCGTCCTCGTGGGCGCGGGGACCGCCGCGGCGCTGCGGGCGGTGGGCGTGCCGTGACGTGCGCACGAGCCGCTGCCGCCCTCGGCGGAGCCGCGGCGCGGCGGGCGGCGTCCGCGACGACGTGGACGACCCGGGTCCCCTCCCGGCGCCGGCTCCGGGGAAGCGCCGCGGAGACGCGTCAGGGCGCGGACACGGGCACCGACGGCAGTCGCGGGGTCGTGTAGAAGGACACCGCCCCGTCGCTGGAGAAGGACAGGCCCGTGAACGGCGGCGCGGGTCCGTCGCCGTCGCAGACGAAGCGCAGGACGCAGCCGTCCGGGTCGGTCACGTCGACCGCCGCGCCGTCCGGACCGCGCTCCTGGAGCGGGCCGTGCGGGACCCCGATGTCCTCGCAGTGCCGCACGAAGTCGAGCAGGCCCTGCCGCGGGCCGAGGTCGAACGCCACGACGTCGAAGCCGTCCAGGACCGGCCGGCTCGCGCACACCCGTCGATCACGCAGCGAGACGTCGAAACCGGTGTCGCGGTCGACGAGCGCGACCCCCCGGAGCTGACCGTCCTCCACGAACTCCCGCGCCAGGGTCAGTCCGAGGAGCCGCGCGTACCACGGACCGCTGGTGGCCAGGTCCGTCACGGGGATCTTGACGTGCTTGATGCCGCGGATGCCGTGACCCACGTCGTCCACCTCCACCTGCCGGGAGTCACCGATGACGCGCCGAGCGCGGGTCCCAGCGTGCCGTCCCCCCGGTCGTCGGACAAGGCCGTCCGGCGCTGGACGGAGGGCCGCCCACACCCGGGCGGCACGGGCCTCGGCTGACCACCTGCCACCGCTCCACCCGGTGGGCGGTCGGCGGGACTCGGCGGCGACGGCTGGATCAGGCGGTGCCGGGGACGGGGGTCGTCAGGGCGTCGCGGAGCACGGGGAACAGGTCCCCCCAGCACCGGTCGATCCGGCCGTCGGTGATCCGGTAGACGACCAGCTCCTGCACCTCGACCTTCCGCCCGGTGGCGGCGACGCCGCTGAAGGTCCCGGTGTGCGTCCCCCGGCCGACCAGCCGGGCCGCGATCGCGCCGCCCTCGACGACCACGTCCTGCACGTCCCAGCGGTAGTCGGGGAAACCCGTGCACACGGCGCGGACCCCGTCGACGTAGGCGGCCAGCCCGTCGACGGGTCCGGAACCGCTCACCGCCTCGGAGACGAACTCCCCCAGCTGGTCGAAGCGGCGCTCGTTGCAGCAGGCGAGGTAGCGCTCGTACAGGGCGACGACGTCAGCGCGTTCGAGTTCCACGAGGTCACGCTCCCACGGCCGGGCCGGGCGCTCACCCGCGGAACGCGTCGGCGTTCCGGCGCGCCCACTCCTCGAACGTCGTGGCCGGACGGCCCGTCACCTCCTGCACGACGGTCGTCGCCGCGGCACCGCCCTCGGCGAAACCCGCCAGGACGGTGTCGACGTACCAGGCGGCGTCCTCGCCCATCGCCGCCGCCAGCGCCTCGACGGCCTCGTCGCGCTCCACCCGCACGAACGGGACGTCCCGGCCCAGCGCCCGGCCGAGGGCCGCGGCCAGGTCGCGGCGCGTCAGCACCTGCGGGCCGGTCAGGCTGAGCGCGCGGCCCTCGTGCCCCTCGCCGAGCAGGGCCGCCGCCGCGACCTCGGCGACGTCGTCCAGCGCCACCGGCGCGCTGGCGGCGTCCGGCCACGGCTCGCGCACGCCGCCGCGCTCGCGCACCTGCGGCGCCCACACCAGGGCGTTCTCCGTGAAGTCCCCCGGCCACAGGTGCGTCCACGGCAGACCGGACGCCTCGACGGCCGCGGTCACCGCGCCCCACCAGCTCTCGGGTTCGCCGGACAGGTCGACGACGCGGCCGACGCCGGCGCGGCGGGCGGCCGCCACGACCCGTTCCGCGGTGGCCGGTGACGGCGCCAGGTAGAGGCGGTCGACGCCCCGCAGCGCCTCCTCGAGCACCTCCGGCCGGGCCGCGGTCCCCCGCACCACCCGCACCCCCGCCGGCAGCGCCGCGCGCCCGGGGTCCACGGTCAGGGCGACGACGTCGCCGGCGCCCCGGGCCAGCAGGTGGTCCACCACCCGGCGGCCGACGCTGCCGGTGGCACCGGTGACCAGGAACCGCACAGCGCCTCCTCCCCGTGCTCGCGCACCAGCAGGTCACCACGGTCCGCGGGCCCCGGGCAAGGGCCCGCGGACCGCGTCAGGCCGGTTCCACCGGCAGCCACAGCTCGCACGTGGCGGTGCTGAAGTCGTCGGCGCGCTCCAGCACGGCGACGACCTCCGGGCCCGGCCGCAGCCGCCACGGGTTCGACGGGAACCACTCCGTGGCGGTGGCCGCCCACGTCTCCTGCAGCGCAGCGGGGTGCGGGCCGGAGCTGCGGAACACCGCCCACGTCCCGGCGGGCACCTCCAGCACGTCCAGGTCCCCGGGCACGGACGCGCCGGCCTCCACGGCGACGCCGTGCAGGTGGGTCAGCTCGGTGCCCTCGGCGCGGTCCGGGTCGAGGTCGTCGCTGACGGACAGCAACCCCTTCGGCTCGGTCCCGCTCAGCGCCTTCAGCCGCTGGTGCTCGGCCGCCGGGATCGCGGCGACGTGCTCGGCGATGCGGGGGTTCGCCCCCTCGTGCACGAGGGGGACGCGGGCGGCGTGGCCCACGAGGCGGAAGGCGGGACGGTCGACGACGCGGACGTCCATCGGGTCTGCTCCTCTCACGGTCAGCTGGAACGACAGGCGCGGTTGCGCCCGCAGCGGTCCGCCGTTGCGGCGGACCTCGGAGGGACCGGCGCCGTGCACCGCGCGGAACGCGCGGGCGAACGCCTCGGTCGAGCCGTACCCGTGGTCGACGGCGATGCCCAGCAGGTCGCGCTCGCCGCGCACGACGTCCGCCGCGGCCAGCGTCATCCGCCGACGGCGCACGTACTCCGACAGCGGCATCCCGGCCAGCGACGAGAACATCCGGCGCAGGTGGTGCTCGGTGGTGCCGAGCGACCGCGCCCACGCGGCGACGTCGAGGTCACCGGCGGTGTCGCGCTCGACGAGGTCGACGAGCCGGTTCAGCGTTCCGATCACGGGTCCTCCCTCCTGACGTCCAGCCTGGACCGCGGCGGGCACCGCGCGCCCGACACCTGCGGACCGGTGCTATCGGGTGCCGACCCCACCCCACCCCGCCCCACCTCTCCCGTGATCTTGCAGGGTTTCCCAGCAAGATCACGGCGGTGGTGCGACCGGGTCCGGCTCTGGCCCCGACCGGCCGAGAAGTCCGTGGCGATCGCGGTACCGCGGCGGTACCGTCCTGGTGTGGCCATGAACCTGCGCTTGACCGACGAGGAGACCGAGGCTCTGCGCCGCCGCGCTGAGCAAGAAGGACGATCCATGCAGGAGGTCGCTCGGACCGCCATCGACCAGTACGTGTCCGACCGCTCCGCTCGCCTGCGCGCCGCCGTGGAACGGGTGCGCACCGAGGACGCCGAACTCCTCGCCCGTCTGGCCCGGTGAGCCGGCCGGAGCGCCCGGTCGACCACCTGTCGCTGGAGGACCTCCTGCAGATCGCCGACGGCGTGGTCGACGGCGTCCAGGTGCGCGATGCTGGACTGCTGGCGTCAGCGGCGGCACGCCCGCGCACCACCGTCTTCGGCCGTGAGGCGTACCCCGCGCTGGCCGACAAGGCCGCAGCCCTCATGCACTCGCTGGCGCGGAACCACCCGCTGGTCGACGGCAACAAGCGGCTGGCGTGGTCCGCCACCCGTGTCTTCTGCCTGCTCAACGGCACGGACCTGGTGATGGACGTCGACGACGCCGAGCGCATGGTGCTCGCAGTGGCAGCGGGCGAGCTCGACGCCGCAGGCCTCTCCGCGCTCATCGGTGACCACCTCACCTGACCGCCCCCTCGCCCGACGCCCCGCCCGGGTGCCGTCAGCGCCGCCCCGGGCGAGGATCGGGCGGTGCCCCAGCTGCCGCCCCCGCCCGCCGACCGCGACGGGGTCGTCGCCTGGGTCGGCACCCACCTCGGCCACCTGACCCACGAGGGCCCGGACGCGCCGGTCGCCGCCTCGCCCGTGCGCGGCGGGCAGTCCGCGGCCGACGCCGCGCTGGCCGCGCTCGACCTCACCGGCTACGCGGCCCGGCGCAGCGAGGTCCTGCCCCGCGAGCGGCGCGGCGCCACCCGCCTGTCCCCCTACGTCCGGCACGGCCTGCTGCCGCTGCCGGCGGTGTGGGCGGCGGCGGCCGGCGCCCCGCCGCGGGACCGGGCGAAGTTCCGCGACGAGCTGCTGTGGCAGGAGTACGCGCGCCACCTGTACGCGCGCCTGGGCCCGGCGACCGCGCGGCCGCTGCGCTTCGGCGACCCCGTGCCCGCGCAGCCGTGGACCCGCGAACCGTGGCCGGACGACATGGCGTGCGTGGCCGAGACCACCGCGGAACTGCACGAGGAGGGCTGGCTGGTCAACCAGACCCGCATGTGGCTGGCCTCGCAGTGGTCCGTGCGCGCGGGCCGGGACTGGCGCGAGGGCGCCGCCGAGATGTACCGGCACCTGCTCGACGGCTCCCCCGCCGCCAACCGGCTCGGCTGGCAGTGGGCCGTGGGCACCGGCACGGGGAAGGTCTACGGGTTCAGCCGCTGGCAGGTGGAGAAGCGCGCGCCGGGCCTGTGCGGCACGTGCGCGCTGCGGCGCGCCTGCCCCGTGCAGGACTGGCCGGAGACCGACGCCGGCCCGCGCGTGGAACCCCCCGACGGGCTGGCCGGCGGTCCCACCGACGCCGGACCCCGCGGGCCCGAGGTGACCGGGGAACCCGACGCGGTGTGGCTGACCGCCGAGTCGCTGGGCGACACCGACCCCGCGCTGGCCGCCCACCCGGACCTGCCCGCGGTGTTCGTCCTCGACGAACCCCTCCTCGTGCGGTTGCGGCTGTCCGGCAAGCGGCTGGTGTTCCTCGCCGAGACGCTGGCGGAACTGGGCTGCGAGGTGCGCCTGGGCGACCCCGTCGCCGAGCTGGCCGGGCGCCGCCTGGCCGTCACCCACGCCCCCGTCCCGGGTTTCCGCCGCCGCGCCGAGCGCCTGGACGTCGTCGCCCGCCACCCCTGGCCGTGGCTGCGCCGGCCCGGTTCCGGGTCGCTGCGCTCCTTCAGCGCGTGGGCGCGCGCGGCGCGCTGAGGACCACCCGCGCGGCGACGGCCCCGGGCCGCGCAGCACGTGCCGCGCGGCCCGGGGCCGTCGTGCGTCCGGGGCCGTCGCGCGTCCGGGTCAGGCGCGGGTGGGGTCCGCGTCCCGGTCGGTGCCGGTGGACTGGAACGGCAGGCCCGGCGCGTCCTCGCCCGGCCGCGCGTCGGACTGCGCCGCCTCGGCCTCGCCCTCGCTCAGCGCGGTGGTCGAGGCGAGCGGGACCTCCGGCAGGAACAGGGCGATGAGCGTGCCCAGCAGGAACACCGGCACCATCCACCCGAAGATCGGCGTCAGCGCGCCGGCGTAGGCGTCGACGACACCGCCGGCCACCTCCGGCGGGAGGTTCCGCACGATCTCCGGCGTCAGCGACGTCGCGCTCTGCTCACCCGCCCCGGCGGGGAACAGGGTGACGAGGCGGTCGGTGAGCCGGCTGGTGAACACCGCGCCCAGCGCGGCCGCGCCGACCGTGACGCCCAGCTCGCGGAACAGGTTGTTCGAGGAGGTCGCCACGCCGACCTCGCGGGGGGCGACGGCGTTCTGCACGGCCAGCACGAGGACCTGCATGAACACGCCCAGGCCCGCGCCGAGGACCGCCAGGTACACGCCGAGCTGCCACAGCGGGGTGCCCGTGCCGATGGTCGCCAGCAGCGCCATCCCCCCCGCGGCGACGGCCGTGCCGACCACGGGGAACACCTTGTAGCGGCCCGTCCGCGTGATGAGGACGCCGGAGGCGATGCCGAACAGCAGCAGCCCGAACACCATGGGCAGCAGCAGCAGACCGGACTCGGTGGCGTTCACGCCGTAGACCATCTGCAGGTACGTCGGCAGGTAGGCCAGGGCGCCCATCAGCCCGGCACCGACGACGAACCCTAGCAGCGTGGTGACGACGAACGTGCGGTTGCGGAACAGCCGCAGCGGGATCACCGGGGAGGACGCGCGCCGCTCCACCGCGACGAACGCCAGCACCAGCACGACGGTCGCGGCGATCAACCCGAGGATCGTCGGCGAACCCCAGGCGTGGTCGGTGCCGCCCCAGCTGGTGACGAGGACCGTGCCGGTCAGGGCGAGGGCCAGCAGCACCATGCCGGGGTAGTCGATCCGCTCGGTGTTGCGGCGCGCGGGCAGCTTCAGCGTGATGGCCGCGACGGCGAACGCGACCGCGCCCAGCGGCAGGTTGATCCAGAAGATCCAGCGCCAGTGGGCGGAGTCGGTCAGCCAGCCGCCCAGCAGCGGCCCGAGGACGGCCGAGGCGCCGAACACCGCGCCGAGGGGGGCCATGAACTTCGCGCGGTCCCGGGCGGGGACGACGTCCGCGATGATCGTCTGCGACATGATCATCAGGCCGGCGCCGCCGAGGCCCTGCACGCCGCGGAAGGCGACCAGCTGGAGCATCGACTGCGAGAAACCGGCCAGCGCCGAGCCGAGCAGGAACAGCGCGATGGCGACGAGGAACAGGTTCTTGCGGCCGACGAGGTCGCCGAGCTTGCCGTAGACGGGCATGGCGACGGTCAGGGCCAGCGTGTAGGCGGTGATGGTCCACGCCATGTGCTGCAGGCCGTCGAGCTCGCCGACGATCGTCGGCAGCGCGGTGCCGACGATCGTCTGGTCGAGCGAGGCGAGCAGCATGACGAGCACCAGCGAGGTGAAGATCCAGCCGATGCGCGGCGCGGTCCGCGCGGGCTCGGCGGGGGCGGGGGCGGTCACGGGTCCTCCGGGAGAGCGGTGCTGAGCGGGTGGGGTCAGGCGGTGAGGGCGCGCAGGGCGTCCAGGACGCGGCGCACCGAGCGCTGCGGGTCGGCGCTGGGGTCGTGCACCCACTCGTGGGCGCTGACGCGCAGCAGGGCCCCGACCACGGCGGCGACGGCCTGCGCGCGCAGGTCGTCGGCGGCGGGGTCGCGGCGGGCGTAGGCGGTGGCGAACACCTGCTCGGTCTCGTGGAAGCGGGCGAGCATCCGGGGCAGCAGCTCCGGGTTGGCCTCCACGACGCCCATCACGCGCAGGAAGCGGTCGCGGTCGGCGGCCATGAGCGCCGACTGCGCGCCCAGCAGCTCCTCCAGCGCGGGCAGCAGCGGCCCGGTGGAGGTGGCGAAGCGCTCGAGGGCGTCCTCGTCCCAGGTGTGCCCGGAGTGCAGGAGGGCGTCGTCCTTGGACGGGAAGTAGTTGAAGAAGGTGCGGCGGGAGACGCCGGCCGCGGCCGCGATGTCGTCGGCGGTCACGGCCGCCCAGCCGTCGCGGTCGGCGAGGTCGAGGGCGGCGGCCGCGATCTCGTCGGCCGTCTCCTGCCGGCGGCGTTCGCGCAGGGGGGAGGTCACCCCAGCAACATGCACTCCGTGCAAGCTCTGCGTCAAGTGCACGACAGGCACGGAGTGCATCCTCCGGGTGGTGCGCGCGGGGAACGGGTGGTCGACTGGCGCCATGACCCGCATCGGCACCTCCGAGCTCGACGTCCGCCCCCTGTGCCTGGGCGCCAACACCTTCGGCTGGACCTCCGACGAGGCCGAGTCCCACCGCGTGCTCGACGCCTTCGTCGACGGCGGCGGCGACTTCCTCGACACCGCCGACGTCTACTCCGCCTGGTCCGACGGCGGCGCCGGCATCTCCGAGACGATCATCGGGTCCTGGTTCGAGAAGTCCGGCAAGCGCGACGCCGTCGTCCTGGCCACCAAGGTCGGCAAGGCCCCCGGCCTCGACGACCTGCGCGCCGACACGATCCGCCGCGGCGTCGACGCCTCCCTGCAGCGCCTGCGCACCGACCGCATCGACCTGTACTGGGCGCACGCCGACGACGAGGGCACCCCGCTGGCCGAGACCCTCGGCGCCTTCGACGAGCTCGTCACCGCCGGCAAGGTCCGCGCGATCGGCGCCTCCAACTACACCGCCCCCCGCCTGGAGGAGGCGCTGGAGACCTCGCGCCGCGAGGGCTTCGCCAGCTACGTCGCGCTGCAGAACGAGTACCACCTCATGGCGCGCGGCGAGTACGAGGAGCGCACCGCCGACGTCGTCGCCGCCAACGGCCTCGCGATGGTCCCCTACGCCGCCCTCGCCTCCGGCTTCCTCACCGGCAAGTACCGCCCCGGCCAGCTCGCCGAGAGCCAGCGGCGGGCCAAGGCCGCCGCCTACCTGGACGACCCCCGCGGGCCCCGCGTCCTGGCCGCCCTCGACGAGGCCGCCGCCGCCCACGGCACCGACGTCACCAGCGTCGCGCTGGCCTGGCTGGCCCAGCAGGACACCGTCGTCGCGCCGATCGCCTCCGCGCGCACCGTCGAGCAGCTGCCCACCCTGCTCGCGGCCGCCGACCTGGAGCTGACGCAGGAGGAGCTGGCCGCCCTGGAGCGCGCCTCCCGCTGATCCTCACCACTCCCCCACGGCTCGGGGCGACGCCCGCGCGGGCGGTGCCGCACAGTGGAGGCATGGCGACCTCGGCACCCGTGCAGCAGCGACCGCGCTCCGGCCGGCGGCCCGCGCGCGCGTCGCTCGCGGCCGCCGCCACCGCCCTGGTGCCGGCGGCCGCCTTCGCCGTCCTGTACTGGGCCGCCGTCCTCACCCCGCGGGGGCAGACCGCCGAGAACGCGCTGCACGCCGCGGCCAGCGGGCGCAGCGTGGCCGACGGGGTGGGCTGGCTGCAGCCGCTGTTCGGCGTCGAGCAGTCGCTGCGGCCCGTCCACCTGCTCGCCGGCCTCGGCGTGCTCACCGTCGTCGGCCTGCTCAGCGGCCGCGGCCGCCTGCGGCGCACCGTCCACGGCGCCGGCGTCGCCCTGGGAACCCTCGGCGCCACCGAGGTCCTCAAGCACGTCGTCCTGCAGCGCCCCGACCTCGGCGCCGTCTACGGCCCCTACGCCAACAGCCTGCCCAGCGGCCACACCGCCGCCGTCCTCGGCCTCGCGCTGGGGCTGCTGCTCGTCGTCCCGCGCGTCCTGCGCGCGCCCGTCGCCCTCGTCGGCGCCTTCGCCGCGGGCAGCATGGCCGCCTTCGTCGTCGACGACGGCTGGCACCGCGTCAGCGACGTCCTGGCCTCCGCGCTGGTCGGCGCGACCGTCCTGTGCCTGGCGCTGGCTCTGCCCTCCCCGGCGCGCCGGCGCCCCGGCCGGCTGCTCGCGCTGGCCGCGGGCGTGCCCGTCCTGTCGGCCCTGGCCCTCGTCGTCACCTACACCGGGCCCGTCGCCGGGTTCCGCACCGGTGTGGCCGCGGGCGCGGTCGTCGTCGCCGCGACCGTCCTGCTGGCCGCGCGCGCCGTCCCCCGCGAGCCGGGCCGCCGCTGACCCGCGGGGAGGTGGACCGCGGGAGCGGCGGGCAGGATGAGAGCCATGTCCGACGCTGCGAACCTCCCCGAGGACCCCACCCCGCCCGACGCGCCCCGCGAGACCGCGGACGGCCCGGACCCGCGGGTCGTCGTCGTCACGCCCCAGGGGATGGGCATCGCCGAACCGCCCGAGGACGGTGCGCCCGGGCCGGCCGACATGGTCTCCCAGCCCGCCAAGGTCATGCGGATCGGCAGCATGATCAAGCAGCTGCTGGAGGAGGTGCGCTCCGCGCCCCTCGACGAGGCCGGCCGCGCGCGCCTGGCCTCGATCCACGACCGGTCCATCTCCGAGCTGGAGGACGGCCTGGCCCCCGAGCTGGTCGAGGAGCTGCGCCGCATCGCACTGCCCTTCGCGCAGGGCTCCGCGCCCTCGGAGAGCGAGCTGCGCATCGCCCAGGCCCAGCTCGTCGGCTGGCTGGAGGGCCTCTTCCACGGCATCCAGACCGCCCTCGTCGCCCAGCAGATGGCCGCGCAGGCGCAGCTGCAGGAGATGCGCCGCGCCCTGCCCGGCGGCGGGCCGCAGGGTCCTCGCGGCGGCGGGATGCCCACCGTGCAGCCGCCCACCACCGGGCAGTACCTGTGAGGCGGGCCGCGTGAAGCGGCCCGCCCGGCCGTGAGGCTCGCCTTCTGGCGGGGGGGGGGGGGGGGGGGGGGGGGGGGGGGGGGGGGGGGGGGGGGGGGGGGGGGGGGGGCGCGGGCGGGGCGCCGGGGGGGCCGGGCGCTGGGGCCGGGGGGCGGCGCG
>NZ_JBEUEI010000036.1:0-35714 GCF_041020755.1 Kineococcus terrestris
TCGCCACGTCCCAGACGCTTCGCCGCGCGTCGTACGGGCGCCGGCGGCCGCGGGGGCCGGCGCGGGCGCCGGGCCCCCCCCCCCCGGCGCCCCTAGGATCGGGGGCATGACCCACGTCCTGTCCGCGGTGGCCTGGCCCTACGCCAACGGCCCCCGCCACATCGGCCACGTCGCCGGCTTCGGCGTCCCCTCCGACGTGTTCAGCCGGTACATGCGGATGGCGGGTCACGACGTCCTGATGGTCTCGGGGACCGACGAGCACGGGACGCCGATCCTCGTGCAGGCCGAGCAGGAGGGCGTGGGCCCGCAGGAGCTCGCCGACCGCTACAACCGCGTCATCGCCGAGGACCTGCACGCCCTGGGCCTGTCCTATGACCTGTTCACCCGCACCACCACGCGCAACCACCACGCGGTCGTGCAGGAGATGTTCCGCACCGTGCACCGCAACGGCTACATGGTGGCGAAGAAGGGCATGGGCGCCATCTCCCCGTCCACCGGGCGCACCCTGCCCGACCGCTACGTCGAGGGCACCTGCCCGATCTGCGGGTTCGACGGCGCGCGCGGGGACCAGTGCGACAACTGCGGCAACCAGCTCGACGCGATCGAGCTGAAGAACCCCCGCAGCCGCATCAACGGCGAGACCCCGGTGTTCGTGGAGACCGAGCACTTCTACCTGGACCTGCCGGCGCTGGCCGACGCGCTGGGCTCCTGGCTGCAGACGCGCGCGGAGACGGGCCGCTGGCGCCCGAACGTGCTGAAGTTCTCGCAGAACCTGCTGGAGGACCTCAAGCCGCGGGCCATGACCCGCGACATCGACTGGGGCATCCCGGTGCCGCTGCCCGGCTGGGAGGACAACCCCGCCAAGCGGCTGTACGTGTGGTTCGACGCCGTCATCGGGTACCTGTCCGCCTCGGTGGAGTGGGCCCGCCGCTCCGGCGACGACGACGCCTGGCGCGCCTGGTGGACCGACCCGTCCGCGCGGTCGTACTACTTCATGGGCAAGGACAACATCACCTTCCACTCGCAGATCTGGCCCGCCGAGCTGCTGGCCTACGACGGCCGCGGCGCCGCCGGCGGCGCGCCGGGCGCGTACGGCGCGCTGAACCTGCCCAGCGAGGTCGTGGCCAGCGAGTTCCTCACGATGGAGGGCAAGCAGTTCTCCTCCAGCCGCGGCGTCGTCATCCACGTCCGCGACGTGCTGGCCCGCTACCAGCCGGACGCCCTGCGGTACTTCATCTCCGCGGCCGGCCCGGAGAACAGCGACGCGGACTTCACCTGGCAGGAGTTCGCGACCCGCACGAACTCCGAGCTCGTCGCCGGCTGGGGCAACCTCGTCAACCGCACGGCCAGCCTCATCGCCAAGAACGTCGGCTCGGTCCCCGAGCGCGGGGAGCTCACCGACGCCGACCGCGCGGTCCTGGCCACCACCGGCGCCGGGTTCGGCACCGTCGGCTCCCTCATCGAGGCGCACCGCCAGCGCGCCGCGGTCGCCGAGGCCATGCGGGTCGTCGGCGAGGTGAACAAGTACCTCACCGAGCAGGAACCCTGGAAGATCAAGAACTCCGACCCGGAGCGGATGCGCTCGGTCCTGCACGTGACCGCGCAGGCCGTCTCGGACTGCCGGACGCTGCTCTCGCCGTTCCTGCCGCACTCGGCGCAGGCCGTGCACGAGGCCCTCGGCGGCACCGGCACCGTCTCCCCGCTGCCGCAGCTGCGCGAGGTCACCGACCTCGACGACGCCACCCGCTCCTACCCGGTCCTGACCGGCGACTACCGCCGCGGCTCCGGCGACGGCGCGACCCTGCCGGAGTGGGCGCCGCGCCCCGTCGTGCCCGGCACGCCGGTGGCCGCGCCGACCCCGGTGTTCACCAAGCTGGACGTCGCGGCCGTCGTCGAGGAGGAGCTGGCCCGGCTGGCGGGCGGCGCGTGAGCGGCGGGCGCGACCGCTCGCGCCCGCCGGCGCCCGAGCCTCTGCCGGTGGACGTGCCCGACAACCACACCCACCTGGACTCCGAGGAGTCCGACGCGGTCGTCGCCGAGCTCCTGGCGGCCGGTGCCGCGGTGGGCGTGGGGCGGGCCGTCCAGATCGGCTGCGACCTGCCCGCGGCCCGCTGGACCGTCGGGGCCCTGGACCGCCACCCGCAGCTGCTGGGCGGGGTGGCCCTGCACCCCAACGAGGTGCCGCAGCTCGTCGCCGACGGCGCGCTGGACGCGGCGCTGGCCGAGGTCCGCGAGCTCGCCCGCCACCCGCGCGTGCGGGTGGTGGGGGAGACGGGCCTGGACCACTTCCGCACCCCGCCCGAGCAGTGGCACCTGCAGGAGGACTCCTTCCGCGCGCACATCGCGATGGCCAAGGAGCTCGGCCTGGCGCTGCAGGTCCACGACCGCGACGCCCACGACGACGTCCTGCGCGTGCTGGCCGAGGAGGGCGCGCCCGAGCGCACGGTCTTCCACTGCTTCTCCGGCGACGCGGCGGTGGCGCGGGTGTGCGCCGACGCCGGCTACTACCTGTCCTTCGCCGGCACGGTGACGTTCAAGAACGCCGAGCCGCTGCGCGAGGCCCTGCGCGCCGCCCCGCGCGAGCTGGTCATGGTCGAGACCGACGCGCCCTACCTGACCCCCGTCCCGCACCGCGGCCGCCCCAACGCCGGCTACCTCGTGCCGCACACCGTCCGCGCGATGGCCGCGGTGCTGGGGGCGGACCTGGAGGAGCTGTGCGGGCAGCTGGCCGCCACCACCGAGGCCGTCTACGGCCCCTGGTGACCGGCTCGCGGACCACCCCGCGGACCACCTCGTGATCGGTTCGTGACCGCGGCGTGACACGTCTCACGTCCGCCGGGGCCACAGGTGCCCTGACCTGCGGTCGAGGTGGAGGGGAGCACCTGTCCGGGCGGGGGAGCGCGCCCCCGCCGATCACGGGAACTTGTCGGGCGGGTACCGGGCCGGTTACGGTCCCGCGCTGTCGGCCGGATCGAGGCGGCCGGGCGACCGCACCCGACGGGTGCGGGGCCGACGCGGGGACGGGGGTCCCCTCGTGACGGTCTGCCCGCGCTCGTGCCCGGGCACCTCGTCGAAGGATCCCTCGTGCAGCTGCGCGCCCTGCTCTCCCGGTCCAGCCGGACCGTCCGCCTCATCGCCGGGGGCACCGCCCTGGCCGCCGTCGTCGGCGGGACCGTCGCCTTCACCGCGTTCGACAAGGACGTCGTGCTCGACGCGGACGGCACCACCACCGAGATCAGCACCTTCGCCGGCACCGTCGGCGCCGTGCTGGACGCCCAGGGCGTCGTCCTCGGCGAGCACGACCTCGTCGCCCCCGCGCCCGACGCGCAGCTGTCCGACGGCGACGAGATCGTCGTGCGCTACGGCCGCCAGCTGACCCTCACCGTCGACGGGGAGGAGCGCACCTACTGGACCACCGCGCTCACCGTCGACGACGCGCTGGCCGACCTGGGCGTGCGCGCCGACGGCGCAAAGCTGTCCGCCTCCCGCTCGCAGGCCCTGGGCCGCGAGGGCCTGGCCCTGGACGTCGTCACCCCCAAGCCCGTCGTCGTGGCGGCCGACGGCGCCGAGCGCGCCCTGACCACCACCGCCGCCGACGTGGCCGCCCTGCTGGCCGAGGCCGGCGTGGAGGTCCGCGAGGGCGACGAGGTCTCGCTCGACCCCGCCGCCCGCGTCGTGCCGGACCTGCGCGTGCAGGTCGTGCGCGTGGACCGCGTCAGCAGCACCGAGGTGCACCCCGTCCCGCACGGCAGCCGCACCGAGCGCACCGGCGAGATGTTCGAGGGCGAGCGCGAGGTCGTCACGGCCGGCGTCGACGGCTCCAAGACGGTCACCTTCGACGACGTCCTGCGCGACGGCGTCCGCGTCGAGCACCTCCCCGTGGGCGAGGTCGTCGACGTGGCCCCCGTCGAGGAGGTCGTGCGCGTGGGCACCAAGGAGCGTCCCGCCCCCGCCCCCGCGGCGTCCGGGAACGTCGGCGGCGGCGTCGACGGGCTGAACTGGAGCGCCCTGGCCCAGTGCGAGTCCGGCGGGAACCCCTCGATCGTCTCGGCCAGCGGCAAGTACCACGGCCTGTACCAGTTCAGCGTCTCCACCTGGCGCGCCGTCGGCGGCAGCGGCCTGCCCAGCCAGGCCTCGGCCTCCGAGCAGACCCTGCGGGCCAAGATGCTGTACCAGCGCGCCGGTGCCGGACAATGGCCCGTGTGCGGCAAGAGGCTCTGACCCCCACCGGCCCCGGTCCCTCGGGGCTCCTCACGGCGTCCGACGTGCGCGAGCTCGCCGGGCGCCTGGGGGTGCGGCCCACCAAGACGCTCGGCCAGAACTTCGTCGTCGACGCCAACACGGTGCGCCGCATCGTCCGGGTCGCCGGCCTCGCCCCCGACGACGTCGTGGTCGAGGTCGGCCCCGGGCTCGGCTCGCTGACCCTGGCGCTGCTGGAGGTCGTCGACCGCGTCGTGGCCGTCGAGGTCGACCCCGTCCTGGCCGCCGAGCTGCCCGCCACGGCCGCCGCCCGGGCCCGCCCGGGCGCCCAGCTGGAGGTCGTGCTCGCCGACGCCCTCGACGTCACCGCGCTGCCCGGTCCGGCGCCCACCGCCCTCGTGGCCAACCTGCCCTACAACGTGGCCGTGCCCGTGCTGCTGACGATGCTGGAGCGCTTCCCCACGCTGCGCCGGGCGCTGGTCATGGTCCAGTCCGAGGTCGCCGACCGGCTCGTCGCCGGCCCCGGCAGCCGCACCTACGGCGTGCCCAGCGCCAAGACCGCCTGGTACGCGGCCGCCCGCCGCGCCGGGTCCGTGCCGCCGGCCGTCTTCTGGCCGGTCCCGCGCGTCGACTCCGGCCTCGTCGCGCTGGAGCGGCGCGAGCCCCCGGCGACGACGGCGACCCGCCAGGAGGTCTTCGCCGTCGTCGACGCCGCCTTCGCCCAGCGCCGCAAGACGCTGCGCGCCGCCCTGGCCGGCTGGGCGGGCTCCGCCCCGGCCGCCGAGGCCGCCCTGCGCGCCGCCGGCGTCGACCCCGGCGCCCGCGGGGAGCAGCTCGCCGTGGCCGACTTCGCCCGGATCGCCGCCGCGGCGGGGGCAGCCCCCGCGACGCCGTAGGGTCGACGACCGTGCCGAGGACCCCTGGCGCGGCCGTCACCGCCCGCGCCCCCGCCAAGGTCAACCTCCTGCTGGAGGTCGGCCCGCGCCGCGACGACGGCTACCACGACATCGTCACCGTGTTCCAGGCCCTCGCCCTGGCCGAGGACGTCACCGCCGAGCGCGCCGCCCCCGGGCACGGGACCACGGTGCGGGTGCGCCCGCGGCCGGGCGTGGACGCCTCCGCCGTCCCGCTGGACGGCACCAACCTCGCCGTGCGCGCCGCCCGCCTGCTCGCCGAGCGCACCGGGGTGCCCGACGACGTGCACCTGACGATCGACAAGGCCGTGCCCGTGGCCGGCGGCATGGCCGGCGGGTCCGCCGACGCGGCCGCCGCCCTCGTGGCCTGCGACGCGCTGTGGCAGACGCGGCTGGGCCTGACCGCCCTGACCGAGCTGGGCGCGCAGCTGGGCTCCGACGTGCCGTTCGCCCTGCACGGGCGCACCGCCGTGGGCACCGGCCGCGGTGAGCAGCTGGCGCCCGTGATGACCACCGCCCGCTTCTCGTGGGTGTTCGTCCTGGCCGGCGACGGGCTGTCCACGCCCGCCGTCTACGCCGAGCTGGACCGGCTGCGCGCCGACCGGCCCGGGCGGCTGGAGGAGCCGCGCCTGGACGCCGTCGAGCGCGCCCTGCGCTCCGGCGACCCGCTCGCCCTGGGCGCCGCCCTCGACAACGACCTGCAGGAGGCCGCGCTCTCGCTGGCCCCGCAGCTGGTGGCGACGCTGGAGGCCGGGCGCGCCGCGGGCGCCGCCGGTGCCGTCGTGTCCGGCTCCGGTCCCACCGTGGCGCTGCTGGCGACCTCGCCCGCGCACGCGCGCGAGCTGGCCGCCGAGCTGGGCCGCGACCGGCCCGGGGGCGCCGTGCTGGTCGCCGACGCGCCCGCGCCGGGAGCGCGCGTGCTGGAAGCCGTCCGAGCGGGAGGGGAGTGAGGTGGCGGGCGCCAACCTGGTCAGCGCCGAGGGCCTGACCGTGGTCCACGGGTCGCGGACCCTGCTGGACGGCGTGTCGCTGGGGGTCGCCGAGGGCGACCGCACCGGTGTCGTGGGCCGCAACGGCGACGGCAAGTCCACGCTGCTGCGGCTGCTGGCCCGGCACCAGGAGCCGGACGGCGGCCGCGTCACCCACACCGGCGGGCTGCGCCTGGGCATGCTCACCCAGGCCGACCCGCTGGCGCCGGGCTCCACCGTGCGCGAGGCGGTCCTGGGCGACCTGCCCGAGCACGCCTGGGCCTCGCAGGCCCGTGTGCGCGACGTGGTCACCGGCCTGCTGGGCGACCTGGACGCCTCCGACGTCGGCGGCCTGGACGCCACGGTCGCCACCCTGTCCGGCGGGCAGCGCCGGCGCGTGGCGCTGGCCGGGCTGCTGGCCGGCGAGCACGACCTCGTCGTCCTCGACGAGCCCACCAACCACCTCGACGTCGAGGGCGTGGCGTGGCTGGCCGAGCACCTGCGCGGGCGCTGGCCCGCCGGCCAGGGCGCCCTGCTCGTCGTCACGCACGACCGCTGGTTCCTCGACGCCGTGTGCGAGCGCGTGTGGGAGGTGCACGACGGCGTCGTCGACGCCTACGACGGCGGGTACGCCGCCTACGTGCTCACCCGCGCCGAGCGCGCCCGCGTGGCGGCCGTCACGGAGGAGCGCCGGCAGAACCTGCTGCGCAAGGAGCTGGCCTGGCTGCGCCGCGGGGCGCCCGCGCGCACCAGCAAGCCGCGCTTCCGCATCGACGCCGCCAACGCCCTCATCGCCGACGTGCCGCCGCTGCGCGACTCCGTCGAGCTGGCCCGCACGGCCACCACCCGGCTGGGCAAGGACGTCGTCGACCTCGAGGACGTCACGGTCGGCTACGACGGGCGCACGCTGCTGGACCGCGTGACGTGGCGGCTGGGCCCGGGCGACCGGGTCGGCGTCGTCGGCGTCAACGGCGCCGGCAAGTCCACGCTGCTCGGGCTGGTCACCGGGGCGGTGCGCCCGGACGCCGGTGTGGTCAAGCGCGGCAAGACCGTCGTGGTGGCGACCCTGTCGCAGGAGGTGCGCGAGCTGGACGAGGTCGGCCACCTGCGCGCGCTGGAGGCCGTGGACGAGGTCGCCTCGCACGTGCGCATCGGCGACCGCGACGTGCCGGCCGGGCAGCTGCTGGAGCGGCTGGGCTTCACCGCCCAGCGCGCGTGGACGCGCGTGGACGACCTGTCCGGCGGCGAGCGCCGGCGCCTGCAGCTGCTGCGGCTGCTGGTGGGCGAGCCCAACGTCCTGCTGCTGGACGAGCCGACCAACGACCTGGACACCGACACCCTGGCCGCCGTGGAGGACCTGCTCGACGGCTGGCCGGGCACGCTGGTCGTCGTCAGCCACGACCGGTACCTGCTGGAGCGCGTCACCGACCGCCAGGTGGCGCTGCTGGGCGACGGCACCGTGCGCGACCTGCCGGGCGGTGTCGAGGAGTACCTGCGGCGCCGGGCCGAGGCCAAGGCCGCCGCGGGGTCGGCGGGTGCCGCGGGGGCCTCGGGAGCCCGGGCGCCGGCGGGGTCGGCGGCGCCGGCGGCGCCGGCCGTCGACGGGGCGGCCGTGCGGGCCGCGCGCAAGGAGATGGCGCGCGTCGAGCGCCGGCTGGAGCGCCTGGCCGCCCGCGAGGAGGAGCTGCACGCGCAGCTGGCCGAGCACGCCACGGACGTCGCGCGCGTGACGAGCCTGGACGAGCAGCTGCGCGCGGTGCTGACCGAGCGCGAGCAGCTGGAGGAGGCCTGGCTGGAGGCGTCCGAGCTCGTCGAGTGACGAGGCGCCGACCAGGTCTGATCACTCACCGTGCCCAGTGGTGAGCGATCTGTGCTGACGGTGACCGGTTCGGGTGCTGTTCGGCCGACCGGGCTAGCCGGGACGTGCCACGTCTTGCGTCGTTCGGGTGGCCACCCCCTACGCTGTGCAGCGCGGTGAGGGCCACCCGGGGGGCGTCCGGTCCCGCCGCGGCCGGCGGGCCGAGCCCGCCGCAGACGCACCAGCGGTCCAGGGGGGACTTTGAGCAGATCAGACGTGCCCGGTGCTACCACGGAGATCGACGACCAGCTGCTGGGGACCTCCCCGGCCGACGCCGGGACCGACGCCGTCCGCCGCGAGCGCCTGCTCGTGCCGCGCCAGCGCACCGTCCTCGGCATGCCCGAGCGCACTCCCGCGTGGCAGCGCTCCTACGTGCAGCAGGTCATCGCGGTCGACGCCGCCGTCGCGGCGCTGGCCGCCTTCGTGGGCTTCTTCGCCCGCTTCAACGAGGCCCCCGCCGACCTGGCCACCACGGCCGGCCGCGCGGTCGTGGCCGTCGCCGTCCTGCTGCCGGTGATGTGGGTGCTGGCCATGGGCGCCTTCCGCACCTACGAGCCGCGCTTCCTCGGCGTGGGCTCCGAGGAGTACCACCGCGTGCTGACGGCCTCGCTGGCCGTCGTCGCCGTGGTCGGCACCTCCTCGTGGGCCTTCGACCTCGACATCGCCCGCGGCTACGTCGTCGTGGCGTTCCCGCTGGCCATCGTCGGCACGCTGATCGGCCGGTACACCCTGCGCCAGCGCCTGCACGAGCGCCGCACGCGCGGTGAGGCCGGGCAGACGGTCGTGGCCGTCGGGCACCGCGCCGCCGTGGCCGGCATGGCCCGCCAGCTGCACCGCGCCAGCTACCACGGCATGCGGATCGTCGGCGCCTGCGTGCCCGGCGGCAAGGGCACGCCGGAGGAGGACGCCGAGCTCGACGCCCTGGGCATCGAGGTCGTCGGCAGCCTCGACGACGTGCGCCACGCCGTCACCAGCGTGGACGCCGACGTCGTGGCCGTCACCGCCTGCCCCGAGCTGGACGGCCCGGCCCTGCGCCGCCTGGGCTGGGAGCTGGAGGCCACCCGCGCCGACCTCGTCGTCGCCCCGGCGCTGACCGAGGTCATCGGCCCGCGCGTGGCCATCCGGCCCGTGTGCGGGCTGCCGCTGCTGCACGTGGAGCGCCCCGAGCTGGAGGGCGTGCGCCGCCTGGCGAAGACCACGGTGGACCGCACCGCGGCCGCCGTGGCGCTGCTGCTGCTCAGCCCGCTCCTGCTGGCCGTCGCCGTCGCGATCAAGCTGGACTCGCCCGGCCCGGTCTTCTTCGTCCAGCAGCGCGTCGGCAAGGACGGCCGCTCCTTCGGGATGTTCAAGTTCCGCTCGATGGTCACCGACGCCGAGAAGCTGCTCGTGGACCTGCGCGAGCGCACCGACGGCAACGGCGTGCTGTTCAAGATGAAGGTCGACCCGCGGATCACCCGCACGGGCCGCCTCATGCGCCGCTACTCCGTGGACGAGCTGCCGCAGCTGATCAACGTGCTGCTCGGGCAGATGTCGCTGGTCGGGCCGCGCCCGCCGCTGCAGAAGGAGGTCGACGCGTACGGCTACGACATGCGCCGGCGCCTCCTGGTCAAGCCGGGCCTGACGGGCCTGTGGCAGATCAACGGCCGCTCGGACCTGGACTGGGACGAGTCGGTGCGCCTGGACGTGCGCTACGTCGAGAACTGGTCCTTCACCTTCGACTTCATGATCCTGTGGAAGACCGCCGGGGCCGTGCTCCGCGGTCGCGGGGCCTACTGAGGCCCACCCGCTGGCGCCGAGCCCCGTCCCGCGGTCCGCGGGGCGGGGCTCGTCGCGTCAGGAGCGCTGCTCGAAGGGGGCGGTGACCCGGCGCAGCAGGGCCGCCAGCTCGCGGCGGTCCTGCGGCGGCAGGACGCCCAGCAGGCGGTGCTCGGCCCGCACCAGGTCGGCCAGCGCCGCGTCCACGGCCGCGGTGCCCTCGGCGGTCAGCCGCACCCGCACGCTGCGCCCGTCGGTCGGGTCGGGCAGGCGCCGCACGAGACCGCGGGCGACCAGCCGGTCCACCCGGTTGGTCATGGTCCCGCTGGTCACCAGCGTCTGGACGACCAGCTGGCCGGGGGACAGCTCGTGCGGGGCGCCGGAGCGCCGCAGGGCCGCCAGGACGTCGAACTCCCAGGTCTCCAGGGCGTGGGCGGCGAAGGCGTCGCGGCGCAGCCGGTCCAGGTAGCGCGACAGCCGCGCCACGCGCGAGAGGACCTCCAGCGGCTCGACGTCGAGCCCGGGGGTCTCCCGGCGCCAGGCGGCGACGATGCGGTCGACCTCGTCGGCCGCCGCCCCCGCCGCCGGCCCCGCTCCCGCGCCGGTGCCGGTCCCCTCCGTCGCCACCCGCGCACCCTAGCCGGGCGGCTGCTGGGCCCCCGGCTGCTGGGCTCCCGGCGGCCGGGACGCCAGCCGCGGCGAGCGCTCCAGGCCGGTCAGGCCGTTCCAGGCGAGGTTCACCAGGTGCGCCACGACCTGCTCCTTGGGCGGCTCGCGGCTGTCCAGCCACCACTGCCCCGTCACGGCCACCATGCCCACGAGCATCTGCGCGTACATCGAGGCCATCTGCGCCGGGAAGCCGCGGGCGGCGAAGGCGTCGACGAGCAGGTACTCCACCTGGCTGGCGACGTCGGAGATGAGGCTGGCGAAGCCGCCGCCGGTGGGGGCGACGGGGGAGTCGCGCACGAGGATGCGGAAGCCGTCGGTGGAGCCCTCGATGTAGTCCAGCAGCGCGGTGATCGCCCGCTCCAGCAGCGTGCGGGGGCTGCCGCGCCCGGACAGCGCCCCCGTGATGGCCGACAGCAGCGTGGAGAACTCGCGGTCCACGACGACCGCGTACAGGCCCTCCTTGCCGCCGAAGTGCTCGTAGACGACGGGCTTGGACACCCCCGCCCGGGCGGCGATCTCCTCGACGGTGGTGCCCTCGACGCCGCGGGCGGCGAAGAGCGTGCGGCCGATGCCGATGAGCTGCTCGCGCCGCTCACCGCTGGTCATCCGGGCGCGCGGGGTCCGCGGCGGGGTGTCGGCCACGGGCCCATCCTGCCCGCCCGACCGGCGCGGCGGGCGGCGGGGACGGGGGGCGGGTGCTGGCAGGATGGTCGCCGCCGCGGGCCGCTTCGCGCCGGCCCCGGCGGTCCCGGGTGGTGTAACGGCAGCACGGCGGGTTTTGGTCCCGTCAGGTAGGGGTTCGAATCCTCTCCCGGGAGCCGGCGGCCGCCGGACGGGCGAGCGGCGCCGCACGGGTGGTCCGCCCCCGGCGCCGCGGCCGTTATCCTCGCCGGGCAGGGTCGTCCGCGGCCCGGTCTCGACGCCCGCAGCCCGCGAGGAGCGCCACCGCGTGACCACCCCGAAGCCCTCCGCCGTGATCGTCCTCGCCGCCGGTGAGGGGACGAGGATGAAGTCGGCCCTGCCCAAGGTCCTGCACCCCCTCGGCGGGCGCAGCCTGCTCGGGCACGCCGTGCGCGCCGCCCGCGGCACCGACCCCGACCACCTCGTCGTGGTCCTGCGCCACCAGGCCGAGCGCGTCGGCGAGCACGTGCGCTCCCTCGACGACGGTGCCGTGGTCGCCCTGCAGGACGAGGTGCCGGGCACCGGCCGCGCCGTGCAGTGCGGTCTGGACGCCCTGCCGCCGGGCCTGGCCGGCACCGTGCTGGTCACCTACGGCGACGTTCCGCTGCTGTCGGCCGACACGCTGCGCCGGCTCGCCGACGCCCACGCCGCGGCCGGCAACGCCGTCACCGTGCTCACCGCGCACGTGGCCGACCCCACCGGCTACGGGCGGGTGCTGCGCGACGCCGACGGCGTCAGCGGCATCGTCGAGCAGAAGGACGCCACGCCCGAGCAGCTCGCGGTGCGCGAGGTCAACTCGGGCGTCTACGCCTTCGACGCCGCCGCCCTGCGCGACGCGCTGGCCCGCACCGGCCGCGACAACGCCGCCGGCGAGGTGTACCTGACCGACGCCCTGGCCCTGGCGCGCGCCGCGGGCGGGCGCGTGGAGGCCGTGGGCGTCGACGACGAGTGGGAGGTGCGCGGCGCCAACGACCGCGCCCAGCTGGCCGAGCTGGCCGCCGAGGCCAACGCCCGCACGCTGCGCCGCTGGATGCTCGCCGGCGTCACCGTCGTCGACCCGCGCACCACCTGGGTGGACGACGAGGTTGAGCTGGCCCCCGACGTCACCGTCCTGCCCGGCACCCAGCTGCACGGGCGCACCCGCGTGGCCACCGGCGCCGTCGTCGGCCCCGACACCACCCTGACCGACGTGGAGGTCGGCGAGGGCGCCAGCGTCGTGCGCACCCACGGCTCCGGCTCGGTCGTCGGGCCCGGCGCCTCCGTGGGGCCGTTCGCGTTCCTGCGCCCGGGCACCCGGCTGGGCGCCGACGGCAAGATCGGCACGTTCGTGGAGACGAAGAACGCCGAGATCGGCCGCGGTTCCAAGGTGCCGCACCTGTCGTACGTGGGCGACGCGACCATCGGCGAGCACTCCAACATCGGCGCGGCCTCGGTCTTCGTGAACTACGACGGGGTGCGCAAGGCGCGCACCACCGTCGGCGACCACGTGCGGATGGGCAGCGACACCATGTACGTCGCGCCGGTCACCATCGGCGACGGCGCCTACTCGGGCGCCGGGACGATCATCCGCAAGGACGTGCCCCCGGGCGCGCTGGCGATGACCGTCGCGCCGCAGCGCAACGTCGAGGGGTGGACGGTGGCGAACCGCCCCGGCACCCCGGCCGCCGAGGCGGCGCAGCGCGCGAGCGGCGCGAGCACGGACGGCGGGACCCCGCACGGGGCACCCGCGCAGGGCGAGAGCACCACCGACGGCAGGGAGAGCCAGGCATGACAGGGATCACCACGACGGGCGAGAAGCGGATGGTCCTCATCTCCGGCCGCGCCCACCCGGAGCTGGCGGAGGAGGTGTCGGCCGCGCTGGGCGCCGAGCTCGTGCCCACCAGCGCCTACGACTTCGCCAACTCCGAGATCTACGTCCGGTTCGAGGAGAGCGTGCGCGGCGCCGACGCGTTCGTCATCCAGAGCCACACGGCCAACGTCAACCAGTGGATCATGGAACACCTGATCATGGTGGACGCGCTGAAGCGGGCCTCGGCCAAGCGCATCACGGTGGTCGCGCCGTTCTACGGCTACGCCCGCCAGGACAAGAAGGGCCGCGGCCGCGAGCCCATCTCCGCGCGCCTGGTGGCCGACATGTTCAAGACCGCCGGCGCCGACCGGCTCATGTCGGTGGACCTGCACACCGCCCAGATCCAGGGCTTCTTCGACGGCCCCGTCGACCACCTGTGGGCGCTGCCGCTGCTGGCCGAGCACGTCGGCAAGCGGGTGGACCGCTCGAACCTGACGATCGTGTCCCCGGACGCCGGCCGGGTGCGCGTGGCCGACCTGTGGTCCGACCGCCTCGGCGCGCCGCTGGCGATCATCCACAAGCGCCGCGACCCGAACGTCCCGAACCAGGTGAAGGTGCACGAGGTCGTCGGCGAGGTCGAGGGCCGCACCTGCGTGCTCGTGGACGACCTCATCGACACCGCCGGCACCATCGTGCAGGCCGCGGAGGCCCTCAAGGCCAACGGCGCCGCCGACGTCATCGCCACCGCGACGCACGCGGTGCTCTCCGGCCCGGCCGTGGACCGGCTGAAGAACTCGCCGATCTCCGAGCTGGTCGTGACCAACACGCTGCCGATCACCGAGGCGCAGCGCTTCCCGCAGCTGACGGTGCTGTCCATCGCGCCGCTGCTGGCCCGGGCCGTGCGCGAGGTCTTCGACGACGGGTCGGTCACCAGCCTGTTCGACGGGCACAGCTGACACCCGCAGCTCCCCGCGGGCCCCGCCCCGACGCCGCCGGCGTCGCGGCGGGGCCCGCTGCCGTTAGACTGCTGCGGTTGCCTCGGCGAGGGACGGCGCACGCGCCTCCGTGATCGACGCGGTGGACGCGTCCGCGCGCCCCCCGGGGCCCGCCCGCGTCCACCACCACCCGAGGAGAACCCCGTGGCCGAGACCCAGCTGACCGTCGAGAAGCGCACCGAGTTCGGCAAGGGCGCCGCCCGTCGCATCCGCCGCGCCGACAAGATCCCCGCCGTCGTCTACGGCCACGGCGAGGCCCCGATCCACGTCACCCTGCCCGGGCACCAGACGATGATGGCGCTCAAGCACGCCAACGCCCTGCTCGACATCGACCTGGACGGGCAGAAGCACCTCACGCTGCCCAAGGACGTCCAGCGCGACCCGATCAAGGGCTTCATCGAGCACGTCGACCTGATCGTCGTGCGCCGCGGCGAGAAGGTCGTCGTCGACGTCCCGCTGACCCTGACCGGCGAGGCCGCCCCGGACACGATCGTCAACCAGGAGCTGACGACCCTGTCCGTCGAGGCCGAGGCCACCCACCTGCCCGAGTCGGTCGAGGTCTCCGTCGAGGGCCTGGAGGCCGGTGGCCAGGTCGCCGCCGGCGACGTGACCCTGCCCGCGGGCGCCACCCTGGCCGGCGACGCCGAGCAGCTGGTCGTCGTCGTCCAGGCCGCCGCCAGCGCCGCCCAGGTCGAGGCCGAGCTGGAGGCCGCCGAGGCTGAGGCCGGCATCGTCCGCGAGGAGTCCTCCGAGGAGTCGGCGCAGGCCGACGGCTCCGCGGACGCCCCCGCGGACTCCGACGAGTCCTGAGCCGGCTGGCGGACGTCGCCGAGCGGCTGCGGGCGCGGGGGGCAGCGGTGCCGGGCACCTGGCTCGTCGTCGGTCTCGGCAACCCCGGGACCGAGTACGAGCGCACCCGGCACAACGTCGGGCAGACGGTGCTCGCCGAGCTGGCCTCCCGCGCGTCCGCGCCGCTGAAGCGGCACCGCACCGGTGCCCGGGTCGCCGAGGTGCGCCTGGGCACCGGCCCCGGCGGGGTGCCGGGGCCGCGGGCCGTCCTGGCCGCGCCGACGTCGTGGATGAACCTGTCCGGCGGCCCCGTCGCCGGGCTGGCGAAGTACTACGACGTCGACCTGGACCACCTCGTCCTCGTCCACGACGAGCTGGACGTGCCCTTCGGGGAGGTCCGGCTCAAGAGGGGCGGGGGAGAGGGCGGCCACAACGGCCTGCGCTCGACCTCGAAGTCCCTCGGGAGCAAGGACTACGCGCGCGTGCGGGTGGGCATCGGCCGCCCGCCGGGCCGGCAGGACCCGGCCGACTTCGTGCTCAAGGAGTTCTCCTCCACCGAGCGCAAGGAGCTGCCGTTCCTGGTCGCCGACGCCGCCGACGCGGTCGAGCAGCTCGTGGTGGAGGGGCTGGAGGCGGCGCAGCAGCGCTTCCACGCGCCGCGCTGAGGCGGGAGCGCACGCACGAGGGGCCGGCCGGGACAGTGTCCCGACCGGCCCCTCGTGCGTGCGGCGGGCGCGTCAGTGCTGGCGCGCGGGCTTGCGGCGGCCGGTCACGACCATGGCGGCGCCGCCGAGGACGAGCACCGAGCCGGCGGCGGCCCAGGGCAGGACGTCGGCGCCGGTGTAGGCCAGCTCGTCGCCGGAGGAGGCGACGGCGCCCGGGGTGGTGCCCCCGGTCGACGGGGCCACGGACGGGGTCACGGTCTGCGACACCGACGGGGTCGGCGTGGCGGGCGCGTAGTCGGTGACGTCGGCCGACGCAGCGCCGGCGGTGCCGGCGAGCGCCGCGAGCGAGAGCGCCCCGGCAGCTGCGAGGCGAGCGGTGGTCTTGCGCACGGTGGGTCCCCCCCAGTCGTTCCGAGCCCGCGCCGACCACGGTGATCAGCGAGGCGGCCCCCAGGATGACGGAACGTCACCCGCGAGTCCAGCTGATCGACCACGTCCGGGGGCGTGTGTCACGCAGCGTGGTGTTCACCCCACGTTCGGACGAACCGTCACGCCGCGTCACCTCACGGGACGAGGCACGTACCGATCGTCACGACCGGTGCCGCGGCCGTCGACGGGCCCCGCACCTCGCGCGGCAGGTCCTCCGCGGGCCCCCGCAGCTGCCAGCGCACGACCACCGGCACGCCCGGCGGCAGGTCCACCGTCAGCCGCACCAGCCGCCACCCGTGCTCGGCGTCCACGGCCGTCGGCACCGGGGCGCCGTCCACGCTCGCGCCGTCCAGCCCCAGCCACGGCGGCACCCACAGCGAGACGACGTCCTGGGCGGTGCGCTCGTCCGCGGCCGTGCGGGCGGTGGCGTTGCGCATGTACCCGGGCACGTCCTCCGGCGCGGTGTTGACCAGCGTCAGCTGCAGCGCGCCGACGGCCTCGCCGGTCACCGACGCGCAGGGCGGCTGCACCTCGACGGACGGCTGCACCCAGTACTCCAGCTTCGAGGGCGCCGTGTTCGTCAGGGCCAGGTGCGCCCGGCCGCCGGCCAGCGCCGGGTCGCCCAGCACGTGCGCCACCCCGGCCGCCACGAGGGCCTCCTGCTCGGCCGGCACGGAGCTCCACACCGCCAGGTGGCCGGTGGCGACGGCCTCGCGCGCGCCCGCCGCCGCGCTGGTGGACAGCCCGTCGGCCAGCACCGCCTCGAACGCGGCCGCCGAGGTCACCGCCAGGAACGCCTTGCGGGCGTCCTGGTCGCCCTCGAAGCGCACGTACGCCTCGCGCATCAGCACGTCGGGCAGGTCCGCCGTCGCCACCTGCCCGAAGGGGCCGAGGTCCAGCGGCTCGTGGTCCGGGCCCAGCAGCTGCGCGAGGCCCACCGGGTCGACGAAGACGACCGCGTCCGGGCGCGGCAGGCCGGCGTCGACGACGAGGTCGGCGGCCAGCCGCCCGGCGTCGTCGGCCTGCGCGCCCAGGGTGACGTTCTGCACCCGGCCGGCGTCGGCGCCGTACAGGGCCACGTACTCCTCGCCCAGCACCGACGGGTCGGCGCGCGCGGCGTACAGGTCGTTGTCGGTGCCCGTGCTCACCAGCTCGATGCGGCCGCCGTCCACGCCCAGGTAGGCGTAGGCGCCGAAGATGCCCTGCACGGGACGCGGCTCGGCGGGGTTGGTGAAGGCGACCAGGTAGGTGCGCGGGCCGTCCGCGCCCAGCATCGACGGCAGCTGCGGCACGACGTCGGCGGCCGTCGTCAGCGGCCCCTCGACCTGCCCGAGCATCCGCTCCACCGGCTCCAGCCGGCTGCTGATGGAGCGCAGCACGCCCTCGCCGGTCCCGGCGGCCAGCGCGGCGCGGGCCCGCTGCACGCGCCCGGCGTAGTCGGTGACGACGGGGGACAGCTCCCGCACCGCGTCCACGTCCACCGTGCGGTCCGCCGAGACCAGCCCCTCGCCCAGCACGTCGTGGGCCAGGTCGAGCGCGCCCGGCAGCGGCTCGGTCAGCAGCGCCGCGGCCCGCGACCCGGCGCCCACGGCGCCCAGCTGCTCGCCGACCCACGGGACCGCCTGCGCCGCCCGCCAGGGCCACTGGCCGGTGGCGCGCGCGGCGGTCCGGGCGTCGGCGGCGACGCCCTCGGCCACCTGCGAGGCGCCCGCGAAGTCCTGGGCGCGCACGGCGTCCTCCAGCTGGGGCGCCGCCGCCGCCACCCGCTGCAGGGCGCGGCCGGCCTGCACGCCGCTGACCGCGACGGCGGCCACCCAGGCGGCCAGGAGCAGCACGAGCAGGAGCAGGACCAGGCGCAGCGGGGCGAGCCGGCGGCGGCGCAGGCGGCGCCGGCGCGCGCCCGGGCTCTCCTCCCACTCGCCGTCGGCGCCGCGGGCGTCGTCGCCCGCGGGGCCGGGCAGGTAGGGGACGGGCACGGGCCGACCCTACGGAGTCCGCGCCCGCCGCCGGTGCACCCGGCGCCGTCCCGCGCGCCCCCCGCAGCCCGCTCGCGGCGCCCGTGTCGCGGGCCGGACGTAGGCTGGACGCCGTCCTCGTGGCGCCCCGCGCCGGGCCCCGCACCCTGCACGTCCCTCCCCGGAGAACCCGTGAGCCTGACCGGCCTGCTCGACGCCCTGCGCCCCGAACCCGCCGTCTCCGCGGCCGTCGAGGCCGCGCGCGAGGGCGCCACGAGCGCGCTCGACGTCGTCGCGCCGCTCGGGGTGCGCCCCGCGCTCCTGGCCGCGCTGGCCGCCGAGCGCCCGCTGCTCGTGGTCACCGCCACCGGTCGCGAGTGCGAGGACCTGGCCACCTGGCTGCGCTGCTACCTGCCGGCCGCGTCGGTGGCGGAGTTCCCGGCGTGGGAGACGCTGCCGCACGAGCGGTTGTCCCCGCGCAGCGACACCGTCGCCCAGCGACTGTCGGTGCTGCGCCGCCTCGTCCACCCCGCCCCCGGGGACCCGGAGGCCGGGGAGGTGCGCGTCGTCGTGGCGCCCGTGCGCGCCGTGCTGCAGCCGCTGGTCAAGGGGCTGGCCGACCTGGAGCCGGTGCGGCTGCGCGCCGGGGACGAGGTCGGCCTGGACGCGTGCGTCGAGGCGCTGGCCGCGGCCGCCTACGCGCGCGTGGACATGGTCGAGCGCCGCGGCGAGTTCGCCGTGCGCGGCGGCATCCTCGACGTCTTCCCGCCCACCCGCCCGCACCCGGTGCGCGTGGAGTTCTTCGGCGACGAGGTCGAGGAGGTCCGCTCCTTCTCCGTGGCCGACCAGCGCTCGCTGGAGGTCGAGCCGGACGGCGTGTGGGCCCCGCCGTGCCGCGAGCTGCTGCTGACCGACGCGGTGCGCGAGCGCGCCCGCGCCCTGGCCGGCGAGCTGCCGGGGGTGGCCGACGTCCTGGCCAAGCTGGCCGAGGGCATCGCCGTGGAGGGCATGGAGTCGCTGGCCCCCGTCCTCGTGGACGGCGTGGAGCCGCTGCTGGACGTCCTGCCGCGCGGCACGCACGTCGTGCTGGCCGAGCCGGAGAAGGTGCGCGCCCGCGCCCACGACCTGGTGGCCACCGGCGCGGAGTTCCTCGACGCCGCCTGGGGCAGCGCCGCCGCCGGCGGGCAGACGCCCGTGGACCTGGGCGCCTCCTCCTTCTGGACGCTGGCGCAGGTGCGCGCGCACGCCGAGTCCACCGGCCGGCCGTGGTGGTCGGTCACCAGCCTGGTGCCCGACGACGACCTGCGGGACCTGGAGGACGTCCGCGTCCTGCGCGTCGGCGCCCGCGACGTGGTCAGCTACCGCGGGGAGACCGAGAAGGCGCTGGCCGACCTGCGCGCGCTGGCCGGTGACGGTTGGCGCATCGTCGTGACCACCGAGGGGCACGGGCCCGCCAAGCGGCTCGTGGAGGTCCTCTCCGGCGAGGACGTGCCCGCCCGCCTCGTCGACGACCTCGTCGAGGCGCCCGAGCAGGCCCTCGTGCAGGTGACCACGGCCGGCGTCGAGCACGGCTTCGTCCACGAGGGCCTGCGCCTGGCGCTGGTCACCGAGGCCGACATCACCGGCGTGGGCGGGCAGTCCACCAAGGACATGCGCCGGATGGCCCCGCGCCGGCGGCGCAACGCCGTCGACCCGCTGTCCCTGCGCCCGGGCGACTTCGTCGTGCACGAGCAGCACGGCATCGGCCGGTTCGTGGAGATGGTCCAGCGCACGATCGGCGGCGCCACCCGCGAGTACCTGGTGCTGGAGTACGCCTCCAGCAAGCGCGGTCAGCCCGGCGACCGGCTGTTCGTGCCCACCGACACCCTCGACCAGGTCACCCGCTACACCGGCGGGGAGACCCCGACGCTGTCGAAGATGGGCGGCGCGGACTGGGCGAAGACGAAGTCCAAGGCCCGCCGGGCGGTCAAGCAGATCGCCGGCGACCTCATCAAGCTGTACTCCGCGCGGATGGCCACCAAGGGCCACGCGTTCGGGCAGGACACCCCGTGGCAGCGGGAGCTGGAGGACGCCTTCCCCTACGTGGAGACGCCCGACCAGCTGGCCAGCATCGACGAGGTCAAGGCCGACATGATGAAGCCGGTCCCGATGGACCGGCTCGTGTGCGGCGACGTCGGCTACGGCAAGACGGAGATCGCGCTGCGGGCGGCGTTCAAGGCCGTGCAGGACGGCAAGCAGGTCGCCGTCCTCGTGCCCACGACGCTGCTCGTGCAGCAGCACTACAAGACGTTCGCCGAGCGGTACGCCCAGTTCCCCGTCGCGGTGAAGCCGCTGTCGCGGTTCACGCCCGGCGCGGAGGCGAAGGAGACGATCGCCGGGCTGGCCGACGGCTCCGTCGACGTCGTCATCGGCACCCACCGCCTCATCAGCGGCGAGGTGAAGTTCAAGGACCTGGGCCTCGTGGTCGTCGACGAGGAGCAGCGCTTCGGCGTGGAGCACAAGGAGTCGCTGAAGACGCTGCGCACCAACGTCGACGTCCTCGCGATGAGCGCCACCCCCATCCCGCGCACCCTGGAGATGGCCGTCACCGGCATCCGCGAGATGTCGACGCTGGCGACCCCGCCGGAGGAGCGCCACCCCGTGCTGACCTACGTGGGCGGCCAGGAGGACAAGCAGATCGCCGCCGCGATCCGCCGCGAGCTGCTGCGCGAGGGGCAGGTCTTCTACATCCACAACCGCGTGCAGTCCATCGAGCGGACCGCCGCGCGGCTGAAGGAGCTCGTGCCCGAGGCGCGCATCGCCACCGCCCACGGGCAGATGGGCGAGCACCGCCTGGAGCAGGTCGTCGTGGACTTCTGGGAGAAGCGGTTCGACGTCCTGGTCTGCACGACGATCGTCGAGACCGGCCTGGACATCTCCAACGCCAACACGCTGATCGTCGAGCGCGCCGACACGATGGGCCTGTCGCAGCTGCACCAGCTGCGCGGGCGGGTGGGCCGCGGCCGCGAGCGCGCCTACGCCTACTTCCTCTTCCCGCCGGAGAAGCCGCTCACCGAGACCGCCCACGACCGCCTGGCCACCATCGCCCAGCACACCGACCTCGGCTCCGGCATGGCGGTGGCGATGAAGGACCTGGAGATCCGCGGCGCGGGCAACATGCTCGGCGGCGAGCAGTCCGGGCACATCGCCGGCGTCGGCTTCGACCTGTACATGCGGATGGTGGCCGACGCGGTCGCCGACGTGCGCCGGCAGGTCCCGGGCGCCGAGGACGAGGCCGAGCCCGAGCCCACCGAGGTGAAGATCGAGCTGCCCGTCGACGCGCACCTGCCGCACGACTACGTGCCCAGCGAGCGCCTGCGCCTGGAGGCCTACCGCCGGCTGGCGGCCGTGGACTCCGACGCCGACCTCGACGAGCTGCGCGCCGAGCTCGTCGACCGCTACGGCGAGCTGCCGCAGCCGGTGCTCAACCTCTTCGAGGTCGCCCGGTTCCGGATCGTCGCCCGCGCCGGGGGGCTGCGCGAGGTCAGCCTGCAGGGCAAGCAGGTGCGCTTCGCGCCGGTCGACCTGCCCGAGTCGCGCGAGCTGCGCCTCAAGCGCCTGTACCCGGGCACGGTCCTCAAGCCGCAGCTGTCGGTGGCGCTCGTGCCCGCCCCGATGACCGCCCGGATCGGCGGCCAGCCGCTGCGCGACGCCGCGGTGCTGGCGTGGGCGCGCGAGTTCGTCGCCGCGGTGCTGCTGGAGCAGCCGGCGGCCGTCGCGGCGGCGGGGGCGCGCTGACGTGGGCGCCCCCGACCCCTGCGCCCCCGACCCCGGCGCGCCCGCCGGGCCCGCCGGCGCGGCGCTGCTGGAGCTCGTCGCCGTCATGGACCGGCTGCGCTCCCCGGGCGGGTGCCCGTGGGACGCGCGGCAGACGCACGCCTCGCTGCTGCGGTACCTCGTGGAGGAGACCTACGAGGTCGTCGACGCCGTCGAGGGCGGCGACCGCGACGAGCTGCGCGAGGAGCTGGGCGACCTGCTGCTGCAGGTCGTCTTCCACGCCCGGGTCGCCGCCGAGGCCCCCGACGGCTTCGACATCGACGACGTGGCCGCCGGCATCGTCGCCAAGCTCGTGCGCCGGCACCCGCACGTCTTCGCCGGCGAGGCGGCCGCCGAGGACCTGCAGGCGCGCTGGGACGCCATCAAGGCGACCGAGAAGACGCGCGCCAGCGTCCTGGACGGCGTGCCCCTGCACCTGCCGGCGCTCGCCCGCGCCGACAAGGTCCTCGGCCGCCTGGAACGCGCCGGGCTGGAGGAGCCCGCGGCCCCCGGTGCTCCTGGTGAGGCCGCGGTGGGCCGGGAGCTGCTGGACCTCGTGCGCCGCGCCCGCGCCGCCGGCGTCGACCCGGAGGCCGCGCTGCGCACCACCGTCCGCGAGCTGGAGGCCGGCGCGCGCGCCCGCGAGGCGGCCACCGGCGGCTGACGCCCGTCCCGCAGGGCCCGCCCCGCTAGGGTCGCCGCCCGTGACGACGACGCACGTGCTGGGCATCGACATCGGCGGCACCAAGATCGCCGCGGGGCTCGTCGGGGAGGACGGGGAGCTCACCGCCGCCCGCGAGGTGCCCACCGACGCGCACGACCCGGCCGCCGTCGCGCGCGCCCTGGACGTGCTCGTCGACGACGTCCTCGCGCAGGCCCGCGAGCACGGCCACCGGGTCGCCGACGTCGTCGGCATCGGCTCCGCCGGGCCCGTGGACACCCGCCGCGGCACCGTGCACCCGGTCAACATCCCCTCCCTGCGCGGTTTCGGCCTCGTCGAGGCCGTCGCCGGCCGCGCCGGTGCCGTCCTCGGGCGCCGGGTGCGCGCCGAGCTGGCCCAGGACGGGCAGTGCTTCGCCGCCGCCGAGCAGTGGCGCGGCGCCGCCGCCGGCGCGCCCGCCGTCCTCGGCGTCGTCGTCTCCACCGGCATCGGCGCCGGTGTCGTCCTCGACGGCCGCGTCCTGGCCGGCAAGAGCGGCAACGCCGGGTTCCTCAGCCACGTCGGCGTGCACCTCGACGGCGCCGTCCTGGAGGGCTCGGGCGCGCGCGGCGTCGTGGAGGCCTACGCCTCCGGCCCCTCGATGGTGGCGGCCGCGCGCCGGCGCGGCTGGCGGCCCGGTGAGGCCGCCGACGCGAAGCGGCTGACCGCCGACGCCGCCGACGGCGACCCGCTGGCGCTCGCCGTGATCGCCGACGGCACCCGGGCGCTGGCCTCGGCGTTCCTGTCCGCCGCAGCGCTCCTGGACCTCACCGACGTCGTCGTCGGCGGCGGCGTCGCCAGCGCCGGGGACGTGGTGATGGCGCCGCTGCGCGCCGCCTACGCCGAGCTGGCCGTGTACCCGCACCTGGCCGACGTGCGCATCAGCGCCTCCCGCCTGCCGCGCACCAGCGGGCTGGTCGGCGCCGGCCGCCTGGGCTGGTCGGCGCTCGCGGGCGACGGGGCGCTGGGGCGCTGAGCGGCGACGCTAGGCTCGCTCCGGCAGATCAGTCGACGAGCACTAGGAGCGCACGTGGCCACCATCGAGGCCGTCGGAGCTCGCGAGATCCTGGATTCCCGCGGCAACCCCACCGTCGAGGTCGAGGTCCTCCTCGACGACGGCACCTTCGCCCGCGCCGCCGTGCCCTCGGGCGCGTCGACCGGTGCGTACGAGGCCGTCGAGCGCCGCGACGGCGACTCCGGCCGCTACCTCGGCAAGGGCGTCGAGCAGGCCGTCGAGGCCGTCATCGAGGAGGTCGGGCCCGCGCTGGTGGGGCACGACGCGCACGAGCAGCGCCTCGTCGACCAGGCGATGCTCGACCTGGACGGCACCCCGAACAAGGGCCGCCTGGGCGCCAACGCCGTCCTGGGCGTCTCCCTGGCGGTCGCGAAGGCCGCCGCGGCCTCCGCGGACCTGCCGCTGTTCCGCTACCTGGGCGGGCCCAACGCCCACGTGCTGCCCGTGCCGATGATGAACATCGTCAACGGCGGCGCCCACGCCGACACCGGTGTCGCGATCCAGGAGTTCATGATCGCCCCCGTCGGCGCGTCCTCGTTCCGCGAGGCGCTGCGCTGGGGCACCGAGACGTACCACGCGCTGAAGTCGGTGCTGAAGTCGCGCGGCCTGGCCACCGGCCTGGGCGACGAGGGCGGTTTCGCCCCCGACCTGCCCAGCAACAAGGACGCGCTGGACCTCATCGCCAGCGCCGTGGAGAAGGCCGGGTTCTCCCTGGGCACCGACATCGCGCTCGCGCTCGACGTCGCGGCCACCGAGTTCCACTCCGAGGCCGGCTACGCCTTCGAGGGCGAGACCCGCAGCGCCGAGTGGCTCACCGAGTACTACACCGGCCTGGTCCGCGACTACCCGCTCGTCTCGATCGAGGACCCGCTGTCCGAGGACGACTGGGCCGGCTGGACCGCGCTGACCGCCGCGATCGGCGACCGCGTGCAGATCGTCGGCGACGACCTGTTCGTCACCAACCCCGAGCGCCTGCAGCGCGGCATCGACGAGCGCGCCGGCAACGCGCTGCTCGTGAAGGTGAACCAGATCGGCTCGCTCACCGAGACGCTGGACGCCGTGGACCTGGCGCACCGCAACGGCTTCCGCACGATGATGAGCCACCGCTCGGGCGAGACCGAGGACACCACCATCGCCGACCTCGCGGTCGCGGTCGGATCCGGGCAGATCAAGACGGGCGCCCCCGCGCGCTCCGAGCGCGTCGCCAAGTACAACCAGCTGCTGCGCATCGAGGAGGAGCTGGACGACGCCGCGCGCTACGCGGGCGCCGGCGCCTTCCCCCGCGCCGGGCGCGCCTGACGCGCTGACGCGGCAGGTCGAGGGAGTCTGGTCGTCATGGCGACGCGACGACCCACCGCGCCCCGCAGCTCCACCGCGTCCCGCACCGCCGCCCGCCCCGGCGGCGGGGCGGGACGCGGTGGCGGGGCCCGCGCCGCGGCCGGGCGGGCCCCCTCGCGGGCGCCCGCGGCGGCGGCGCCCCCGCGCCGCCCCGCCCCGGCCTCGCGCGGGCGCAGCGCGGCGTCGCTGTCGGCGGCCGAGCGCCGCCGCACCCGCGGCCCCCGCGTCCTCGTCCTGACCGCCCTGCTGCTGGTGCTGGCCGTCTTCCTGCTGCCCAGCTGGCAGAAGTGGCTGGAGCAGCGCTCGGAGATCGGGCGGCTGGAGGCCACGATCGGCCAGCAGCAGGAGGACCTGGCGGCCATGCGCGCCGAGCAGGCCCGCTGGGCCGACGACGCCTACGTGCGCACCCAGGCGCGAGCCCGGCTGCAGTACGTGCTGCCGGGGGAGACCCCCTACGTCGTGGACTCCCAGCGCGAGACCGACGCCGTGCCGCCCGCCGAGGCGGCCGCCTCCGTGCCGCGCTCGTCCGCGGCCTGGTACGAGAACATCTGGGACTCGCTGCGCGTCGCCGGCGTGTCCGACCCCTCCTCGGCGCCGGACGCGCCCTCGCTGGAGCCCGTCCCCGCCCCGACCCTGGACGGCGAGTGACCGACGAACCCACCGAGCGGGACCTGCGGACCATCCGCGAGCTCCTCGGCCGCGTCCCCCGGGGCGTGGTCTCCATCGCCCACCGCTGCACCTGCGGGCGCCCCGACGTCGTCGAGACCGCGCCGCGGCTGCCCGACGGCACGCCGTTCCCCACGACCTACTACCTCACCGACCCGTTCGCCGCGGCGCTGCTGAGCACGCTGGAGGCCTCCGGCCTCATGCGCGAGATGACGCAGCGCCTGGCCGACGACCCCGCCCTGGCTGCCGCGTACGCCGCCGCGCACGAGGACTACCTGCGCCGCCGCGAGCGGCTGGGGCACGTCGAGGAGATCGAGGGCGTCTCGGCCGGCGGGATGCCCACCCGCGTGAAGTGCCTGCACGCCCTGGCCGGGCACGCCCTGGCCGCCGGGCCGGGTGTCAACCCGCTCGGCGACGAGGCCCTCGCGCTGCTGGCCGAGCGCGGCGGCTGGCCGGCCACCTGCCCGCACACCGCCCTCGACGCGCCCGCCGACGACCCCGACCCGGGGGAGGGCGGCGGCGCGTGAGCGTGCGCGTCGCCGCCGTCGACTGCGGCACCAACTCCCTGCGCCTGCTCGTCGCCGACGTCGACCCGCGCACCGGGACCCTGACGGACGTCGTGCGCACGATGCGCGTCGTGCGGCTGGGCCAGGGCGTCGACGCCACCGGTGCCTTCGCCCCCGAGGCGCTGGCGCGCACCCTCGCGGCCGTCGACGAGGCCGCCGCCGCCTGCCGCGCGCACGGCGTCGCACCGGCCGCCGTGCGCTTCGTCGCCACGTCCGCCACCCGCGACGCCGCCAACCGCGAGGAGCTCACCGCGGGCGTGCGCGAGCGCCTGGGCGTGGACCCGGAGGTCGTCAGCGGCGAGGAGGAGGCCCGCCTCAGCTTCACCGGCGCCACCCGCGAGCTGCTGGGCGCCCGCCCCGCGCCCTTCCTCGTCGTGGACCTCGGCGGCGGGTCCACCGAGTTCGTCCTCGGCACCGGCGACGTGGAGGCCGCGCTGTCGGTGGACGTCGGCTCCGTGCGGCTGACCGAGCGGCACCTGCGCTCCGACCCGCCCACCGCCGCCGAGGTCGCCGCCGCCGAGGCCGACGTGGACCGCGCCCTCGACGAGGTCGCCCGGCACGTGCCGCTGGAGCGCACCGGCACCCTCGTCGGCGTCGCCGGCACGATCACGACGCTGACGGCCGCGGCGCTGGACCTGCCCGCGTACGAGGCCGGCAGCACCCACGGGGCCGCGCTGCCCGCGGAGCGGCTGCGCGCCGCGTGCGACGCGATGCTGGCCCGCACCCGCCCCGAGCGCGCGGCCCTGCCGTACCTGCACCCCGGCCGCGTCGACGTCATCGGCGCCGGCGCCCTCGTCTGGCGCCGCGTCCTGGCGCGCGTGCCCGGCCGCGGGGACGTCGTCACGAGCGAGCACGACGTCCTGGACGGGGTCGCCCTGTCGGCCGCCGCCCGCCTGGGCGGCTGAGCGGGCCCGGACCTGGCAGGCTGGCCGGGCACCGCACCCGCACGAGAGGACCCCCGTGAGCACCGTCAGCGCCTCGACGTCCCGCCGCATCCAGGCGCCCGCCGACCGCGTGGTGGCCGCCCTGGCCGACTACCGCGAGACGCGCGCCAGGCTGCTGCCCGCGGCGTTCACCCACTACGAGGTCCTCGAGGGCGGTGTCGGCGACGGCACGGTGGCCCGCTGGAAGCTGCACGCCACGAAGAAGCGCGTGCGCGACGTCGTCGCCGACGTCACCTCCACCGACGCCCACGGCCTGCTGGAGAGCGACCGCAACTCCTCCCTGCGCACCGCGTGGCGGGTCGAGGAGGCCGGTCCCGGTGCCAGCGACGTCGTCGTGACCTCCGAGTGGCAGGGCGCCGGCGGGGTCGGCGGCTTCTTCGAGCGCACCTTCGCCCCCCGGGGGCTGCAGCGCATCTACGGGGAGCTGCTGGACGAGCTCGCCGCCGAGCTGGAGCGCTGAGGACCACGGCCGGGGCCACGGCGGCCGGCTCGACGGCGGGGGCCGCCACGAGTGCGACGGCGCTGCTGCCGCACCCGGCGGTGGGCGGCGCGTTCGCCTCGCCCGTGCCGCCGGGCACCGGGTGGCCGCTGGACCCCTCCGCGCCGGGCACCCCGGTCGCGCGCACCCCTGCCGACGTGCGCCGCCTGGCCGACGGCGCCGCCGGGCTGGCGCAGGTGCAGGCCGCCTCCGCGGTGTGCCGGGCGTGCCCGCGGCTGGTCGAGCACCGCGAGGCCACGGCGCGCGCCAAGCGCCGCGCGCACGCCCACGAGCCGTACTGGGGCCGGCCCGTGCCCAGCCTGGGCGTCGAGGACCCCCGCGTCCTCGTCGTCGGCCTGGCCCCCGCCGCGCACGGCGGCAACCGCACCGGCCGGGTGTTCACCGGCGACTCCTCCGGCGACTGGATCGTCGCCGCCCTGCACCGCGCCGGCCTGGCCGACCGCGCCACGTCGGTGCACGCCGCCGACGGCCTGGCGCTGCACCGCACCCGGATCGTGGCGCCCGTGCGCTGCGCGCCCCCCGACAACCGCCCCTCCACCACCGAGCGCGACACCTGCGCGCCGTGGCTGGACGCCGAGCTGCGGCTGTGCGCCGCGCGGCTGGACGTCGTCCTGGCCCTGGGCGCCTTCGCCCACGCCTCGGCCCTGGCGGCCGCGCGGCGCGCCGGCTGGGACGTGCCGCGCCCGGCCCCGCGCTTCGGGCACGGCGCCGAGGCCGTCCTGCGGGCGCCGTCCCCCGGCGGGCCCGGTGGACACGGCGGCCCGGGCCGCCCGGTCGTGCTGCTGGACAGCTACCACGTCAGCCGGCAGAACACCGCGACCGGCCGGCTGACCCGCGACATGCTCGACGCCGTCGTGGCCCGCGCCGTCGCGCTGGTGCGGTCGTGAGCCGCGCGAGCGCCCGCCGGGCGCTGCCCCCGACGACCGACGCCCCC
Source organism: Kineococcus terrestris (assembly GCF_041020755.1). Classification (NCBI taxonomy): domain Bacteria; kingdom Bacillati; phylum Actinomycetota; class Actinomycetes; order Kineosporiales; family Kineosporiaceae; genus Kineococcus; species Kineococcus terrestris. The sequence goes on from NZ_JBEUEI010000036.1 coordinate 28,125, forward strand.
CGCGTCCTCGTCGTCGGCGGCGGCGTGGCCGGCTCCGGCGTCGCCCGTCGCCTGCTGCGCGTCCTGGCGCCGGGGGAGGCGCACGTCACCGTCGTCGACCCCGGCGGCACCACCACCGACCCGGCCCGGCTGGCCGGGGTCGTCACCGGCGCCGTCCGCCCGGCCGCCGCGGCCGCGCCGCTGGCCGAGGCGCTGCGCGGCGCGGAGGTCGTCGCGGGCGCCGTCACGGCGCTGCACCACGCCGGGCGCACCGCCCGCGCCGAGCTGCCCGGCGGGGTCGTGGACCTGCGCTACGACGTGCTCGTCCTGGCGACCGGGACCGTGCCGGCGGCCGGGTCGCGGTCCGGGGACGACCTCCCGCTGCGCACGGGGGACGACCTCCCGCTGCGCACGGGGGACGACCTCGTGCTGCGCACGGGGGACGACCTCGTGCTGCGCACGGCGGACGACGCGGTCCGCCTGCGCGAGCGGGTGCTGGACCGGCTGCGGCGCGCCGAGCGGCTGCCCGACGACGGCGCGCCCGACGCCGAGCGGTCCCGGCTGCTGACGACCGCGGTCGTCGGCGCCGGCTGGGCCGGGACGTCGGCCGCCGCGGCCGTCGAGCAGCTGGCGCGGTCGGTGACGCGCACGTCGGCGACCCTGCGGCCCGCCGACGTGCGCGTCGTCCTCCTCGGCGCGGGGGAGGAGCCGCTGCCCGGGCTGGACCCGGCCGCCGCGGCCCGGGTCGTGCGCGACCTGCGCCGGCGCGGTGTGGAGGTGCACGCGGACGCCGGGCCGGACGCGCTCGGCGACCCGCGGTCCTGGGCGGGGACGGTCGTGCGCGCGCTCGAAGCCCCCCACCCGCTGCCCGCGGCCGCCGGGCTGCCGGTGGACGCGCGCGGGCGCCTGCTCGTGGGCGCGGACCTGCGCGTGGTCGACGGCGGCGGGACGCCCGTGCCGGGCGCCTGGGGCGCCGGCGACGGCTGCGCCGTGCCCGACGCGGCCCGCCCCGGGCGCACGTGCCCGCCCACGGCCGACCACGCCGCGCAGCAGGCCCGCCACGTCGCCGACGGCGTCGTCGCGGTCCTGCGCGGCGGCCGGCCCCTGCCGTTCCGGTACCGCGGACCGCTGCGGCAGCGGCTGCGACCGCCCCGGCCGGCCCTCCCGCCCGCCGGGCCCACCGCGCGCGCCACCTAGGATCGGGGCCCGCAGCACCCGCCCGGGTGGCGTAACTGGTAGGCGCACGGGGCTTAAACCCCCGGGCCGTTCGCGGCGTGCGGGTTCGACCCCCGTCCCGGGCACCGGCGCCCCCGCGGCGCGCCGCGGGACCGTGACGGACCTGTGACCGGCCGCACGCGATCTCCGGGAACCCCCGCGGCACCGGTGGCGTTGCACCCGGCGACACCCCTTCACGGAGGAGCCATGGAGAGCAGGAACCCCGTCTTCGCCAACAGCGGCGAGTGGAAGCGCGGCGGCTACGCCACGTTCGACGCGCCGTCCTCGTCGCGCCCGGCGCGCGGCGGTGCGCCCGGCGCCCCCGCCGACGCCTCCGCGCAGACGCTGGAGGACTGGTACCGCAAGCCGTCCGCCACCCCCGAGCAGTCCCGGCGCATGACGCTGGACGACGTCGTCGTCCGCACCGGCATGCTGTTCGTCGTCCTGCTCGCCGGCGCCGCGATCGGCTGGACCGCGCAGGTCGGCCTCCTGCTGGCCATCGGCGCCGCGCTCGGCGCGATGGTCCTCGGCATCTGGGCGCAGGTGTCCAAGAAGGTCCGCCCGGGCGTGATGTTCGCCTACGCGGGCCTGCAGGGCGTCTTCGTCGGCGCGATCTCCCAGTGGTACACGCTGGCCTTCGGCAACGGGCTGGTCCCGCAGGCCGTCGTCGGCACCCTGGCCGCCTTCGGCGCCATGCTGCTGGCCTACAAGACCGGGCTGATCCGGGCCACCGCCCGCTTCCGCAAGATCATGACGATCGCCGTCATCGGCTACCTGATCTTCGGGCTGGTCAACCTCGGCGTCGCGCTGTTCACCGGCGCCAGCGTCTACGGCATGGGCGGGATCATCCCCGTCCTCGTCGGCGGCCTCGGCGTCACGCTGGCCTCGCTGTTCCTCGTGCTCGACTTCGACTACATCGAGCAGGGCATCCGCAACGGCCTGCCCCAGCAGGAGGCGTGGCGCGCCGGCTTCGGCCTCATGGTCACCCTCGTGTGGCTGTACCTGGAGATCCTGCGCCTGCTCGCCATCCTGCGCGGCAGCGACTGACCTCCCGCTGAGCACGCGCGTGCAGCACCCCCCGGAGCCCGGGGCGCCGGCCGACGAGGCCGCGCGCTCCGGGCTCCGGCGCGTCGTGGACGCGGTCGCCGACCGCGTGCGCGCCCTGCCCCTGTCCCAGCTGGACCGGGCGCCGCTCGGCGGGGACGAGGTGCGGGCGACGGCCGTGCGCCGCGCCGCGCAGGAGCTGGCCGACCTCGGCGCCGACGCCGAGGGCCGCCCGCGCCTGCCGCTGCCGGCGCTGGCGCTGCACGGCCTGGGCGACCAGCTGGCCGTCGTCGGCCACGACGTCGCCGAGCACGGCGACGCCGGGAGCCTGCGGGCCGCCCACGACGTCCTCGTCGGCCTGCGCCGCGCGCTGTGAGCGGCTCCCGCCGGGTGCGGGATGATGGGCCCATGCGCTACGCCGAGTCCGTCGTCGACCTCGTGGGCGGGACCCCGCTCGTCAAGCTCACCAGGGTCACCGAGGGCCTGAGCTGCACCGTCCTGGCCAAGGTGGAGTACCTCAACCCCGGCGGCTCCGTGAAGGACCGCATCGCCCTGAAGATGGTCGAGGCCGCCGAGGCCGACGGCTCGCTCAAGCCCGGCGGGACGATCGTCGAGCCCACCAGCGGCAACACCGGCGTCGGCCTCGCGCTCGTCGCCCAGCAGCGCGGGTACAAGTGCGTGTTCGTCTGCCCCGACAAGGTCGGCGTCGACAAGCGCAACGTCCTCAAGGCGTACGGCGCCGAGGTCGTCGTCTGCCCCACGGCCGTGCCGCCGGAGGACCCGCAGTCGTACTACTCGGTCTCCGACCGCCTCGTGCGCGAGATCCCCGGCGCCTGGAAGCCCAACCAGTACGCCAACGTCAACGGCCCGGCCAGCCACTACGAGACCACCGGGCCGGAGATCTGGGCCGACACCGACGGGAAGGTCACCCACTTCGTCACCGGTGTGGGCACCGGCGGCACCATCACCGGCACCGGCCGCTACCTCAAGGAGCAGGGCCCGGTGCGGGTCGTGGGCGTCGACCCGGAGGGCTCGGTGTACTCCGGCGGCACCGGGCGCCCGTACCTCGTCGAGGGCGTGGGCGAGGACTTCTGGCCGAGCGCCTACGACCCGTCGGTGCCCGACGAGATCGTCGCCGTCTCCGACGCGGAGTCCTTCCAGATGACCCGCCGCCTGGCCCGCGAGGAGGGCCTGCTCGTCGGCGGCTCGTGCGGCATGGCGGTCGTGGGCGCCCTGCGGGTCGCCGAGCGCCTGGGCCCCGACGACGTCGTCGTCGTGCTGCTGCCCGACGGCGGCCGCGGCTACCTCGGCAAGATCTTCAACGACGAGTGGATGGCCTCCTACGGCTTCGTGCCCGCCGCCGAGGGCGGCACGGCCGGTGACGTGCTGCGGGTCAAGTCCGCGGGGCTGCCCGCCCTGGTGCACACCCACCCGACCGAGACCGTGCACGACGTCATCGAGATCATGCGCGAGTTCAGCGTCTCCCAGCTGCCGGTCGTGGGCGCCGAGCCGCCCGTCATGGCGGGCGAGATCGCCGGCGCGGTCACCGAGCGCGACCTGCTGGACAAGGTGTTCACCGGCCGGGCGAAGATGTCGGACGCCGTCAGCGCCCACATGGGCCCCGCGCTGCCGCTCGTGGGCGCCGGTCAGTCCGTGGAGGAGCTGCGGCACGCCCTGGAGCAGCAGGACGCGGTCGTCGTCGTCGAGGACGGCAAGCCCGTCGGCGTCGTCACCCGCCACGACCTGCTGGGGTTCCTGGCGACGTCCCGCGCCCCCCAGCGCCCGTAGCGGGCCGGCGGCGGGGCCGGCGGCGAGGTCAGCAGCGGGGTCAGTAGCGGATGGCGTCGACGACCTGCGCCCGCACGGCCACCACCGCCGGCACGAGCCCGGCCAGCGCCCCGACGGCGGTGGCGGCGAGGAACCCCTCGACCGCCGCCGCCACCGGGTAGGCGGGCACGTCGGTCAGCGTCAGCCCCGCCGGCAGCAGCAGCTCCAGCGGCGCGTTGGACACCAGCGCCACCGACAGCGCCACGGCCAGCGCCCCGGCGGCCGCGGTGGCGGCGACGCTCTCCAGCAGCACGGCGCAGAACACCCGCCCGGACGTGGCGCCGAAGCTGCGCCGCACGCCGATCTCCCGGATGCGCTGGCGCACCGTGACCAGGCCGACGTTGAGGACGCCGATGCCGCCCAGCAGCAGCGCGAAGACGCCGACGCCGCGCACGCCGTAGGCCAGGACGAGGTCCAGCACCCCCAGCTCGCCGCCCGCGTCGGCGCGCCACACGCTCACCGACGTGCCCGGCAGAGCGGCCTGCACCTCCGACTGCAGCAGCGCCGTGAGCGCCTCGGCGTCGGCCTCGGGCACCCACAGCTCCAGCGACGGCGGGCCCGACCAGGCCGGGTCGACCAGGCCCCACGCCGCCGCCGCGGAGTTCAGCACGAACCCCGAGGGCACGGCCGGGTCCGAGTACGGCGGGGAGACCACGCCGACGACGGTCGCGCGCACCGGCCGCTCACCGCCGAGGACCACGGTGGCGGGGGCCGAGCCGTCGAAGCCGACCCGCTCGGCGAACGCCCCGTTGACGACCAGCCGCGGGGAGAACGCCTCCTCGTCGGCGGCGGTGAACCAGCGCCCGCTCTCGGGCGCGACGCGGTGCATCACGCCGTAGGCGGCGTCGACCCCGGTCAGCTGCACCGTCTGCGCGCCCGCGGCGAAGCGGACCACCACGGGCGCCGACCCGCCGGAGACCAGACCGGACCAGCGCACGTCGTGGCGCTCGGCGGCCTCGCGCAGCACCGCGACGACCCGCTCGGTGCTCCCGGCGGTGACGGCGCCGTCCGGGTACGCGTTCACCTGCAGCGTCGCCGGCCGTCCCGAGCTGCGCTCGAAGCTCTCCCCGAGCAGCTGGCGGCCCATCCCGCCCACGGCCGTGATCGTGGTCATCGCGAAGACGGCGAGGAACACCCCCACGAGCGAGAGCACGACGCGCGCGCGGTGCACGCGCACCTCCCCCCAGGCCTCCACGAGCGCGGCGGCCACGGACACCAGCGGCCGCAGCAGGACGCTCACACGGTCTCCCGGTGGGCGGTGAGGTCGGCCACGGACCCGGGCCGCAGCTCGCTGAGCACGCCGTGGTCCAGGCGGAACTGCCGGTCGGCGCGCGCGGCCACGGACAGGTCGTGGGTGATGGTGACCAGCGTCGTGCCGTCCTCGCGGACCAGCTCCTCCAGGACGTCCATCACGGCGGCGCCGGTGTCGACGTCGAGGGCGCCGGTCGGCTCGTCGGCCAGCAGCACGCGCGGTCGGCGCACGAGGCTGCGGGCCAGCGCGACGCGCTGCTGCTCGCCGCCGGACAGCTTCTCCGGCAGCGCGTCCAGCCGCTCGCCCAGCCCGACCCGCTCGAGCACCGCCCGGGCCGTGGCGCGGCGGGCGAGGAACTCGCCCGGGGACCCGTACAGCAGCGGCGCGGCGACGTTCTCCGTCGCGGTGCGCCCGGGCAGCAGGTTGAACTGCTGGAAGACGAACCCGAAGGTCGCGCCGCGCAGCCGCGCGGTCCGGCGCGCGGACAGCTCCGCGGTGGGGCGCCCGTCCAGCAGGTACTGCCCGGAGGTCGGCCGGTCCAGCAGCCCGACGATGTTCAGCAGCGTCGACTTGCCGGACCCGGAGCGGCCGACGACGGCGACGTGCTCGCCGGAGGCGACGTCCAGGTCGACGCCGGTGAGGATGTCCAGGTGCCCGCCGCCGGGCAGGGCGACGCGCCGACCCACCCCGCGCAGGGACAGCGCGCTCACCCCGCCACCGGCCCGTAGCCGTAGGGGTCGACGGCCAGGCCGTCGTCGCCGGGGACGAACTGCAGCACCCGCGTGCCCTCGCCGACGCCGCCGCTGACCTCGACGACCTCGCCGTCGGTCAGGCCGAGCACCACGTCGGTCTCGGTCGCCTCACCGGTCTCCTCGTCGAGCACCCACACGCTGCCGGTGCCCACGCTGCCGCGCACGGCGGTCACGGGGGCCAGCAGGACGCCGGTGGAGGTGCCGGCGGTGACCTCCACGGTGGCCGACACGCCCGCGAAGACGGGCACGTCCGCCGGCACGCGGCAGGTGACCCGCGCGCCGGTGGGCGCGGCGCCCGGGTCGGCGTAGGGGTCGGCGTACGGGTCGGGGACGGCGGGCGCGGCCGGGGCGCCGGTGCCCGGCTCGGGGGTGCCGGTGCGCAGGTCCGTGCACTCGAAGACGCCGGGCCCGCCGGGCACCGTCACCCGCGCGGAGCTGGGCGGGGCGAGCAGGCGGAACTGCTCCTCCTGCGTCAGCGGGGCGGAGACGGTCAGGGTGCCGGGGCTGACCGCGGCGACCGCGTCGCCCACGGCGACCTGCTGGTCGGGCAGGACGTCCAGGGAGGTGAGCGTGCCGGTGGAGGTCGCGGACACCGTGACGGTGCGCGTGCGCGGGGCCGCCGGCGCCCCCGGGACGGGCGCCGGGGCGCCGTCGGCGGCGGGGGCGGTCACCGGGGCGGCGGGCTCCTCCACGGGCACCACGACGGTGAACAGCGGCGTCCCGCGCTCCACGGCGTCCCCGACGGCGGCGCGCACCCGGCCCACGGCGCCCGCCGCGGTCGACTTCACCGTCACGGCCGGGTCCGCCTGCACGGTGCCGGACAGGGTGACGGTGTTGGTGACGTCGCCGCGCACGACGGTCGCCTCGGCGGGCGTGAGGTCGACGGTCGGCCCGGCGACCGGACCGGTGTCGCCGCGGCCGGCGCGGGAGCCGAACGCCAGCTGGACGAGGGCCACCGCGATGACCGCCCACACCAGCAGCCGCAGCGCGGGGAAGACGATCGTCCGGACGACACCCACCGGTCACCTCCTGGTGCGACGGGGGTGGCGCGGTGCGACAGGGACCCCCGGAGCGACGGTGCTCGCGCGGACCGTAACAGCGCGTGCGCGCGGCGGGGGCGGCGTTCACCCGACCGTGATCAGCGGCCGCGGGACCCGGCCGCGGCGCCGTCCCCGGCCGCGACCGGTCCTGCCGGCCGCTCCGCCGGTGCCCCGCCCGGCACCCCGCCCGGAACCCCGCCCGGAACCCCGCCCGGCACCTCGCCCGGAACCTCGGCCGACAGCTCCACCCACAGCGACGCGCGCGGCGGGGCGCCGTCCCCGGGCCGCTCGCCGGGCACGCCCACCACGTCCACCCGCACGTCCGTCCCGGCCGCGGGCGTCCGCCGCAGCCGGGCCGCGAGGTCGTGCACGGGGCCCTGCGGGCCCTCCACGGCCAGCGTGGCGGTGCGCCCGCCGGGGGCCAGGCGCGCGGTCACGTGCCAGCCGTCGCGGTCGGCGCCGGCGCCCGCCCCGTCCCTCC
>NZ_JBEUEI010000037.1:0-34362 GCF_041020755.1 Kineococcus terrestris
CGCCGCGCCCGCCCGCCCCCGCCCCCCCCCCGCCCCCCCCCCCCCCCCCCCCCCCCGCCCCCGCCGCGCCCCGCCCCCCCCCCCCCCCCCACCCCCCCCCCCCCCCCCCCCGGGAGGGGAGGAGCGGGGCGGGGACGGGCGGGGCGGGGTCAGCCGGCCCGGCGCAGCCGGCGGTCGGGGCGCCGGCTCCACAGCTCCTCGCGCTGGTCCTCGGTCAGCCCGCCCCACACGCCGTACGTCTCGCGGTGGCGCAGGACGTGCTCGCGGCAGCGGCGCAGCACGGGGCACTCGGCGCAGATGGCCAGCGCGGCCGCGTCGCGGTGCTGGCGGGCGGCGCCGCGCTCGAGCTCGGGGTGGAAGAACAGCTCGGGGTCGGCCTCGCGGCAGGAACCGCGCAGCTGCCAGTCCCAGTCGTCGCTGGTGGGGCGCAGCGCCGCCCGGGCCGTCCTCGTCGTCGTCCTCGTCGTGGTCTCGGTCACCGTCGGTCCCCCCTCGGTGGAGTCGGTCGGTCCCCGCGTCGCGGGTACGAGTGACGCAGTTCCCCGGGGTTCAGGACCCTAAACGCTCTGCGACCGATTAGTCACGGGTTGTCATCACAGGGACGGGCTCGTCACGCTCCGGCACCGGTCGCACACGCCCATCCGGCACCAGCCGCCACAGCGCGAGCAGCGACAGGCACGCCCACCACAGCCCCCCGTTCTGCACGACGCGCGCCAGCACCACCGGCACGTCCCCCGAGGCCAGCAGGTTCGCCCCGATCCACGGCCAGGCCACCCACGCCGTCGACAGCGCCACCGCCGCCACCACCGTCCGCCGCAGCGCGCGCCCGTCGCCCACGAGCGCCGCCACCACGACGACGCCCCAGTGCAGGTGGTGCAGCCACGACACCGGCGAGACGAGGACCGCCACCAGCCCGCACGCCGCCACCTCCCCCACGAGCGAGCCGCGGCGGAACATCGCCCGCGCCACCGCGAAGCCCAGGACCGCCGCGACCGCCACGAGCGCCAGCCACAGCGCCTGCGTCGCCCCGTCCGACAGGTACAGGCGCAGCACGAACCCGCGCAGCGACTGGTTGGAGGACCCCGCGTTCGGGCCCAGCCGGTCGGAGGCGAACAGCGCCGAGGTCCAGAACTCGAACGACGCCTCCGGCGCCACCGCGAACGTCCCCAGCGTCACCGCGACCGCCGCCGCCACCGCGTTGCGCAGCTCGCGCCACTGCCGCGTCAGCGCGAAGTGGACGAGGAAGACGCCCGGCGTCAGCTTCACCGCCACCGCCAGGCCGACGAGCGTCCCGCGCGGCCAGCGCAGGTGCCGGCGGCCCAGGCGCACGCCGTCGCGCCCGCGCACGACGTCCAGCAGGCACAGCGCCACCAGCAGCGCGTTCACCTGACCGAAGCGGATCCCCTCGCCGACCGCGGAGATCCACACGCAACCCGCCGCGACGAGCCCCTGCGCCAGCCCGGCGCGCGCGCCGGCCCGCTCCAGCAGCGGCCGGAACGCCACGCCCACCGTCACCCACAGCAGCGCCAGCTGGAACGCCGTCCACAGCCAGCCCGCCACCGCGAACGGCACCAGCACCAGCGGCGTCGCCAGCAGCGCCGAGAACGTCGGGTAGGTGAAGGGCAGGACCTGCGGGACCTCGGTGGTGAACTCGTACAGCGGCCGGCCGATCAGCAGGCTGCGGCCCGCCTCCCGGTACACCTCCAGGTCCACCTGCCACTGGTCCTCCGGGTAGCCCACGAGGTACCGGTGCACGATCGGCGCCGCGGCCGCCAGGAGGACCAGCACCCCCAGCAGCTGCCAGCCCCCGCGCGCCCGCGCCGCCGTCCGCCCGCCCGTGTCCACGCGGGCGATCCTCCCGCAGGTCCGCACGGGACCCGCCCACCACGCCCCCAGGAGCCCCCCGCCGGCGGCCCGGGGCGGCCCGTCCGCGCGCCTAGCCTGGGAGGGTGCCGCGCCCCGCCCCCGTCCCCGCCCCGCGGGTCAGCCCCGCGAGCCCCGCGACGCGGCGGTGGCTGCCGGCGGTCCTGGCGGTCCTGGCCGCCCTCGCGCTCGCGCTGCCCGCGCTGGTGCTGCCCGCCCGCGCCCTCGCCGCGACCCCCGGCCCGGACGCCGCCGGTGGCGCCGCCGCGGGGCCCGTCGTCCTCGTCGGCACCGGCGGGCTGCGCTGGTCGGACGTGTCCGCCGACGCCACCCCGGTGCTCGCCGGGCTGGCCGGCGAGGGCGCGGTCGGCACCGTCGCCGTGCGCAGCGTCTTCACCGCCGCCTGCCCCGGCGACGGCTGGCTCGGGCTGTCCGCCGGGCGGCGGGCCACCGACTTCGACGGGACGTCGGCCGAGCACGTGCGCGCCGCCTGCGCGCCCCTGCCCGTGCCCGCGGACGCCCCCGCGGACGGCGCGCCCGGCCCCGCGCAGCAGCCGGACGCCGAGCGCTTCCGCGCGATCGCGGCCGCCGGGACGTTCGGCGCCTCCCCCGGCCTGCTCGGCGACGCCCTCGCGGACGGCGGCGCGACCACGCTCGCGCTGGGCCCCGGTGCGGCGATCGCCCTCGCCGGCCGCGACGGGTCCGTGCCCGCCTACGCGGGCCCCTCGGGTGACGCTTGGGAGCCCGCCGAGCTGGCCGAGCGGGTCCGCGAGGCCGTCGACGCCGGCACCGACCTCCTCGTCGTGGACGCCGGCGCCGTGCGCGACCCCGCGGACCTGCCCGCCGAGGAGGAGCCGTCGGCCGCCTCCCGCGCCGAGCAGGTCGCCGCCGTCGAGGCCCGCGTCGCCGCCGTCCGCGAGGCCCTCGCCGGTGCCGGGGCGGACCCGGCCACCGGGGCGTCCACGCTGCTGGTCACGTCGCTGGCCGACGCCGGGCGCACCGCCCACCTGCAGTACGCCGGCGCCGTGGGGGCCGCGCCGGTGGGCGGCGACGTCTACGACGGGCTGCTGGGGTCCCGCTCGACGCGGCAGACCGGCATCGTGCAGACCACCGACCTGACGCCCACGCTGCTGGCGCTCGTCCTCGGCGGCGACCACGGCACGCCGGGGCTGGTCGGTGCGCCCGTCGGCTCCACGGAGGCCGGTGCGAGCGCCGCCGAGCGGGTGGAGAAGGTGCGCGACCTGGACCTGGCCGCGCAGGCCGTCCAGCCGCTCGTGCAGCCCTTCTACACCGGCTGGGTGCTCTCGCAGGTCGTCCTGTACGCGCTCGCGACCGTGGCGCTGCGCCGCTCCTGGGGCGGCCCGCGCGGGCGGCGGCGGGTGCTGGCGTGGCTGCGGGCGCTCGCCGTCGTCTACGGCGCCGTGCCCGCCTCGACGTTCCTGGCCAACACGCTGCCGTGGTGGCGCGCGGAGGGCTCGCACCTGCTCGCCGTGACCGGCGCGTGCGCCCTGTACGTCACGCTCATCACGGCGCTGGCGCTGCTGGGGCCGTGGCGGCGCAGCCCGCTGGGGCCGCTGGGCGTCGTCGGCGCGGTCACCGCCGGGGTGCTGACGGTGGACGTCCTGACGGGCTCGCGCCTGATCACCTCCAGCCTCAACGGCCTGCAGCCGGTGGTGGCCGGGCGCTTCTACGGCCTGGGCAACGCCCAGTTCGCGCTGTTCGCCACGGGCACCCTGCTGGCGGTGGTCGCGGTGGCCGACGCGCTGGTGCGCCGGGGCCGGCGGCGCGCGGCCGTCGCGGTCGTGGCGGTCGTCGGGGCCGCGGCCGTGTGGGTCAACGGGGTGCCCGGCGCCGACTTCGGCGGCCCGCCCGCCTCGGTGCCCGCGTTCGGGCTGCTGGCCCTGCACGTGGCGGGGGTGCGGATCACGTGGCGGCGGGTGCTGCTGCTGCTGGCCGGCACGGTGGTCGTCATCACCTCGATCGCGCTGGTGGACTGGCTGCGCCCGGTGGACGACCAGACGCACCTGGGCCGCTTCGTGCAGACCGTCCTGGACGGCGGCGCCTGGCAGGTCGTGGAGCGCAAGGCGCTGCAGAACTGGCGCATCCTCATCGGCTCGTGGCTGACGCTGGTGCTGCCGTTCGCGGCGGCGTTCACGGCGTTCGTGCTGGCCCGGCCCGGCGCGGTGGGCGTCTCGGCGCTGCAGCGGGCCTACGACCGCCACCCCGTCCTCAAGCCCGGCACGGCCTGCCTGGGCGTCCTGCTGGTCATCGGCTTCGCCGTCAACGACTCCGGCACGGCGATCCCGGCCGTCGGGCTGATGCTGGCGCTGCCGCTGCTGACCGCCGCCTGCACGCAGGTGCTGGCCCTGGAGGAGCGTCCGGCGCCGTCCCGCCCCTCCGAGCCCACCCCCTCCCCCCTGCGGTGATCATGCACGGGTGAGTGTTCACCCGCGTATGATCACGGCGGGGGTCGGGGCGGGGTCGGGGACCTCAGGCGGTGGCCAGGACCGTGGCGACGAAGGCCCCGGCGCGCTCGGCGAGCGCGGCGAGCCGCTCCTCCGGCGTGCGGCCGGGGTCCGGGCGCAGCGACGCCGAGGGGCGCGCGAGGGTGGCGCGGGCGCAGTCCAGGTCGCTGCACGCGTACACGCCGACGGTGTCCCCGCGGCGGCCGGCGGCCCCGGCGCGCGCGGCCGCGAACAGGGTCACGTCCCCGGGCCCGCGGGTGGTGCGGCACAGGTCGCACATCGCCGCCCCGCGCACACCGCCGCCGGAGGGGGCGCGCAGCGCGACGCCGACGGGGTCGCGGCCCTCGGCGGTGACGACGAGGTAGCCGCGCTCGGGGGCCTTCGGGTCCCGCCAGCCGACGACACCGCCGGCGGGCAGGTCGCCCGCAGCCACCCGCGGGGCGAGGTTCGCCCGCGCCGCCTCGCCCCTGCTGCAGTTCACCAGCGCCCGTCGCACGTCCACGGCCCCAGGACTACCCGGGTCCGGTGCGCCGGGGCAACGGGTTTGCCGCCGGGTCAGTGGACGACCTTGAGCCCCACGACCCCGGCGACGATGAGCAGCAGGCACACGATCCGCGCCACGGTCACGGGGTCGCCCAGGGCGACCATCCCGTAGGTGGCGGTGCCCACGGCGCCGATGCCCACCCACACCGCGTAGGCCGTGCCGACCGGCAGCGAGCGCAGCGACCACCCCAGCCCGAGCATGCTGCCGGCCAGGGCCAGCGCGAAGACGACGAGCGGGAGGGGCCGGGAGAACCCCCGGACGGAGGCGAGCGCGGACGCCCACACCGTCTCGAGCACCCCGGACACGACGAGCACGACCCACGCCACGACGACCACTCCTCGGCACCGTCTCACCACTGTCCGGGTACGGCGCGCTCGTCCGGGGAAGCCCGGCGCCTCCTCGGCCCGGACGGTAGCAACCGGGCGGTCCCGACCCGTCCGCGGCGGGCTTACCCTGGCCGAGAACCGTTCCCATCCCCACCACGTCCGGGAGTCGCCGTGCCGCGCCCGCGCCCCACCCGCACCCCGCTGTCCCCGGTCCTGGGCCTCGCCCTGACCGGGACGCTGCTGCTGTCCGCGTGCGGCGGCGGCACCACGACCGGGCAGGCCGGCAGCACCGGCGGCTCCGGCGACGGCGCGGGCCCCGCGCTGAGCGTCGTGGCCTCCACCGACGTCTACGGCGACATCGCCGCGGCCGTGGCCGGCGACGCCGCCGAGATCACCTCGCTCATCAGCGGCGGCAACGTCGACCCGCACTCCTACGAGGGCACCACCCGTGACCAGCTGGCCCTCTCGCGCGCCGACGTCGTCGTGAAGAACGGCGGCGGCTACGACAGCTTCGTCGACACGATGCTCGAGGCGTCCGGCACGGGGGCCGTCGTCGTGGACGCCGTGGAGGTCTCCGGGCTGGACACCGGCGAGGGCGAGCCCGCGGACGAGCACGCCGACGAGCACGCCGACGAGCACGCGGACGAGCACGCGGACGCCCACGAGGACGAGCACGCCGACGAGCACGAGGGCCACGACCACGGCGCCTTCAACGAGCACGTCTGGTACGACCTGGCCACCGCGCGCGCCGTCGCCGCCGCCGTCGAGGACGCGCTGGCGCAAGCCTCCCCCGACGACGCCGAGACGTTCGCCGCCAACGCCCGCGCCTTCGACGAGCAGGTGTCCGCGCTGCAGGAGCGCGTGGAGCAGGAGGCGGCGACGCTCGGCGCCCCCGCCGTCGCGGTGACCGAGCCGGTCCCGCTGCACCTGCTGGAGGACCTCGGCGCGCAGGACCTCACGCCGCCGGAGTTCAGCCGCGCCGTGGAGGAGGACTCCGACGCGCCGGTGGCGGTGCTGCAGGAGACCCTGGCGCTGTTCACCGACGGCCGGGTGCGCGCGCTCGTCCTCAACGAGCAGACCGAGAGCGCGCAGACCGACCAGGTGCGCGAGGCCGCCGAGGCGGCGCAGGTCGCGGTCGTCCCCGTGACGGAGACGCTGCCCGAGGGCGAGGACTACGTGTCGTGGATGGAGCGGAACGTGGACGCGCTCGTGGCGGCCCTGCGGGCGTGAGCGCCCCGTCCACCCACCGCGGCCGGGCGGGCGGCGCCGCCCCGCCGTCGGGGACGCCGGCGCTGCGGCTGCGCGGTGCGGGGCTGGCGTTCGGCGCCCGCGCCCTGTGGTCGGGCCTCGACCTGGACGTGGCGCCCGGCGAGTTCGTCGCCGTGCTCGGCGCCAACGGCGCGGGCAAGTCCAGCCTGCTGAAGGCCGTCCTCGGCCAGCAGCGGCTGAGCGCCGGCGCCGTGGAGGTCGCCGGCCGGCCCGTGCGCCGCGGCAGCCGCGACGTCGGCTACGTCCCGCAGCAGAAGGGCGTGCCCGTCGACCTGCCGCTGCGCGCGCGGGACTTCGTGCGCCTGGGCCTGGACGGGCACCGCTGGGGCCTGCCGCTGCCCTCGCGCGCCGCGCGCGCCGCGGTGGACCGCGTCCTGGCCGACGTGGGCGCCACCGCCTACTCCGACGAACCGGTCGGGCGCCTGTCCGGCGGGGAGCAGCAGCGGCTGCGGGTGGCGCAGGCCGTCGTCGGCGACCCGGCGCTGCTGCTGTGCGACGAGCCGCTGCTGTCGCTGGACCTGCACCACCAGCGGGCCGTCAGCGCCCTCGTCGACGCCTCGCGCCGGCGCACCGGCGCGGCGGTCCTGTTCGTCACCCACGACGTCAACCCGGTCCTGCCGTACGCGGACCGCGTCCTGTACCTGGCCGCGGGCCGGTTCCGGGTCGGCCCGCCCGAGGAGGTCATGACCTCGGCGACGCTGAGCGAGCTGTACGGCTCGCCCGTGGAGGTGCTGCGCTCCGGCGGGCGGGTGCTGGTGGCGGGTGCCGCCGCGACGCCGGACCACCCGCACGAGGAGGTGTCCTGATGGACGCGCTGTCCGGGGTCTTCGACTTCAGCGACTACGGCGCCCTGCTGTCGCTGGTGCGCAACACGCTGTGGGCGGGGCTGCTGCTGGGGCTGGTCGGCGGGCTGGTCGGGGTGTTCGTCGTCTCCCGCGACCTGCCGTTCGCGGTGCACGGCATCAGCGAGCTGAGCTTCGCGGGCGGTGCGGCCGCGCTGCTGGTGGGCGTGGACGTCGTCACCGGCTCGCTCGTGGGCTCGCTGCTGGCGGCGACGTTGTTCGGGGTGCTGGGGGCGCGGGCGCGCGACCACAACTCCGCCGTCGGCGTCCTCATGCCGTTCGGGCTGGGCCTGGGCGTGCTGTTCCTGTCCCTGTACGAGGGGCGGGCGTCGAACAAGTTCGGCCTGCTGACCGGTCAGGTGGTCGCGGTCGCCGACGTGCAGCTGGCGGCCCTGGCCGGGATCGCCGTGGTGGTGCTGGCGGCGCTGGCGGTGCTGTGGCGGCCGCTGCTGTTCGCCAGCCTGGACGCCGACGTCGCGCAGGCGCGCGGGGTGCCGGTGGGGCTGCTGGCGCCGGCGTTCACGCTCGTGCTGGGGCTCGCGGTGGCGATGAGCGTGCAGGTGGTGGGCGCGCTGCTGGTGCTGGCGCTGCTGGTGACACCGGCCGCGGCGGCCGTGCGGGTCAGCTCCTCGCCGGTCGTGGTGCCGCTGCTGTCGGTGGCGTTCGCGACGACGTCGATGGTCGGCGGCACGCTGGTGGCGCTGGGGACGACGATCCCCATCAGCCCGTTCGTGACGACGATCTCGTTCCTCATCTACCTGGTGTGCCGGCTCGTGGCGCGCCTGCGGCGGCCGGCCGACCGTCCCGCCGCCCCCGCGGTGCCGTCCCCGGCGCCCGAGCCCGCCACCCGCTGAGCCCCTCCGACCCCCGGCCTGCTCCACCGACGCCCCTCCCCCGCCGTGATCATGGACGGGTGACCGTTCACCCATCCATGATCACGGTGGGGTGGGGGTAGGTCAGGAGGTGAGGGGCTTGGCGAGCCAGACCTGCGCGTCGGGGTTGTCGTTGTAGGGCTCGACCTCGGCGTAGCCGGCGCGCGCGTACAGCGCCAGGGCCGCGACGAGCTCGCGGCGGGTGTCCAGGACGACGCGCTGCGCCCCGCGGGCGCGGGCCCACTCCTCGGCGGCCTCCAGCAGCCGCACCCCCAGGCGCAGCCCGCGGGCGGCCGGCGCCACGTACAGCCGCTTGACCTCCGCGGTGCCCGGGTCGAGCAGGCGCACCCCGACGCAGCCGACGTCGCCGCCGCGGGCGGCGGCCACGAGGAACGTCCCGCGCGGGGCCGCGAGGCTGTCCTCGTCGCCGGCGGGCACACCGCTGCCGGCGTCCAGCCCGCACGCGGCGGCGACGTCGGCCCAGTACGCCTCGCGCAGCCGCCGCCCCGACGGGGACGCGGGGTCCTCCGTCCGCAGCACCACGGGCTCGGCGGTGGGCTCGGCGGTGGGCTCGGGGGCGGGGCGCTCGGCGGTGCTCACCCCCGCATCCTCCCCCCTCCCACGGTGATCATGGATGGGCGAGGGTTCACCCATCCATGATCACCGCGGGGGTCGGGACGGGGGCGGGGTCAGCCCTGACGGGCCTTCCAGCGCGGGTCGCGCTTGTTGATGACGTACGTCCTGCCCCGCCGCCGCACGACGATCGACCCGGGCTTGCCCTTCAGCGCCTTCAGCGACGCGCGCACCTTCACCCTCGCCTCCCCCTCACCAGCTCGACTTCGTGACGCCGGGCAGCTGCCCGGCGTGGGCCATCTCGCGCAGCTTGATCCGCGAGAGGCCGAACGCGCGCACGTGCCCGCGGGGCCGGCCGTCGACGGCGTCGCGGTTGCGCACGCGCACCGGGCTGGCGTCGCGGGGCAGCCGCTGCAGGGCCAGGCGGGCGGCGGCGCGCTCCTCCTCGGTGGCGCTCACCGAGGTCGCGGTGCGCTTGAGCTCCGCGCGGCGGGTGGCGTACCGGGCGACGACGGCCCGACGCTGCTCGTTCTTGGCGATCTTGCTGGTCTTGGCCATCAGCGCTCCTCGCGGAAGTCGACGTGCCGGCGCACGACGGGGTCGTACTTGCGCACGACGAGGCGGTCGGGGTCGTTGCGGCGGTTCTTGCGGGTGACGTACGTGTAGCCCGTGCCGGCCGTGGACCGGACCTTGACGACGGGGCGGACGTCGGTGTGCTTGGCCATCAGAGCTCTCCTCGGCGCTGCAGGTCGGCGACGACCGCCTCGATGCCGCGGCGGTCGATGGTCTTGATGCCCCGGGCGGAGACCGTGAGCTTCACGCTCCGGCCCAGCGAGGGCACCCAGTAGGTCTTGCGCTGCACGTTGGGGTCCCACCGCCGGCTGGTGCGGCGGTGGGAGTGGGACACGGACTTGCCGAAGCCGGGGACGGCTCCGGTCACCTGGCACCGCGCGGGCACGGGCTCCTCCTCGGGGTGGACGTCCCGTGCAACACTACCGCTACTGACAACCATTCCCGACTAGAGGAGGTCGCCGTGAAGGACGGCATCCACCCCGCCTACGGCCCCGTCGTCTTCCGCGACCGGTCCGCGGGCGTCGCGTTCCTGTCCCGCTCCACGCTGGTCACCGACCGCGCGCGCGACACCGTCGAGTGGGAGGACGGGCGCACCTACCCCGTCGTCGACGTGGACGTCTCCTCCGCCAGCCACCCGTTCTGGACCGGCACCGCCCGCGTCCTGGACACCGAGGGCCGCGTGGAGAAGTTCAAGCGCCGCTACGGCCGCTGAGCGCGGGGACCGGTCCCCCGGCGCCGCCCGGCGCGCCGTGGGACCATCGCCGCAGACCCCCGAACCCGTGGAGCAGACCGTGATCCCTCTCGCCGCACCCCTGGGACGCCTCGTCCTCACCGCCGCCGCCTCGGCCGGCATCGTCAAGGCCGTGAGCGACGGCCGCGGCAGCGCGGCCCTGCGCCGCGTCGCGGTCGGGAGCACCAAGCTCGGCATCCGCGCCTCGCGCGCCGCCGAGGTCGGCGTCGAGCGCACCCGCCTGGGCGCCGGCGACATCGTCGCCCAGGCGTACGCCGAGCTCGGCGAGACCGCTCCCGTGCGCCAGGCGCCCGCGGCCGGTCACGACCACCAGCACTGAGCGCGTGACGGTCGTCCTCGAGCCCC
This sequence comes from Kineococcus terrestris, assembly GCF_041020755.1. Classification (NCBI taxonomy): domain Bacteria; kingdom Bacillati; phylum Actinomycetota; class Actinomycetes; order Kineosporiales; family Kineosporiaceae; genus Kineococcus; species Kineococcus terrestris. The sequence goes on from NZ_JBEUEI010000037.1 coordinate 10,424, forward strand.
TGGAGATCGTCGCCTGCGCCGCCGGCCGGGTGCGCCTGCGGGCCGCCTGGCTGCGGCGCAGCCCGGCGCGCGCCGTGGCCGCCGAGGACGCCGCCGAGCTCGTCCCCGGCGTGCGCCGGGCCACCGCCTACCCCGCCACGGGCGGCGTGGTCGTCCACTACGACCCCGACGTCCTCGGCGAGCACGCCGCCGAGCGCATCGCCGCGGCCGTCGTCGCCTCGGCCGTCGTGCCCGCCGACGCTCCGGCCGAGCGCGCCCCGCGCTCGGCGGACGTGCGCAACGGCGAGGTCGCCCGCATCGCCGTCGGCGGCCTGGCGCTGCTCGGCCTGGGCGTGCGCCGCTACGGCTTCGGCCGCCCCGCGCTGCTCGGGCCCACCTCGCGGCTGGTCGCCACCGGCGTGACGATCTTCTCCGGCTACCCGTTCCTCAAGGGCGCCGTCGGCGCGCTCGCCGGCCGGCGCAGCGCCGGCACCGACGCCCTCGTCTCCGCCGCCACCGTCGCCAGCCTCCTGCTGCGCGAGAACGTCGTGGCCCTCACCGTCCTGTGGCTGCTGAACATCGGCGAGTACCTGCAGGACCTCACGCTGCGGCGCACCCGCCGCGCCATCGCCGACCTGCTCAGCGGCAGCGAGACCACCGCCTGGGTGAGCGTCGACGTCGACGGGCAGGCGGTGGAGCGCCAGGTGCCGCTGGAGGACCTGCGCCCCGGCGACCTCGTCGTCGTCCACGACCAGTCCACGGTCGCCGTGGACGGGGAGGTCGTCGAGGGCGAGGCCGTCGTCGACCAGGCCGCGCTCACCGGTGAGAACCTGCCCGTGCAGCGCACCGTCGGCGACACCGTCCTGGCCGGCAGCGTCGTCCTGCGCGGGCGCCTCGTCGTGCGCGCCACCGCCACCGGCGCCGAGACCGCCGTGGGCCGCATCATCGCCCGCGTCGAGGAGGCCCAGGACGACCGCGCGCCCGTGCAGACCGTCGGCGACGCGTTCAGCCGGAGGTTCGTGCCCGCCTCGTTCGCGCTGAGCCTGCTGACCCTGCTCGTCACCCGCGACGTGCGGCGGGCCATGACGATGCTGCTCATCGCCTGCCCGTGCGCGGTGGGCCTGGCCACGCCGACGGCCATCAGCGCCGCCATCGGCAACGGCGCGCGCCGCGGGATCCTCGTCAAGGGCGGTTCGCACCTGGAGGCCGCCGGCCGCGTCGACGCCTTCGTCTTCGACAAGACCGGCACGCTGACCGTCGGGCGCCCCGTCGTCACGAACGTGCTGTCGTTCCGCGACGACTGGACGCCCGAGGAGGTGCTCAGCGAGGCCGCGAACTCCGAGGTGCACTCCAAGCACCCGCTCGCGCAGGCGGTCATCCGCTCGACCGAGGAGCGCCACCTCGTCATCCCCACCCACGAGGAGTGCGAGGTCATCCTCGGCCTGGGGATGCGGGTGCAGGCCAGCGGCCGTGTGCTGCTCGTCGGCAGCACCGGGCTCATGGAGCGCGAGGGCGTGCCCGTGGACGAGCACGCCCGGGGCTGGGTGGACGAGCTGCAGGCGGCGGCCGAGACGCCGCTGCTGCTGGCCGTCGACGGGGTCCTCACGGGCCTGGTGAGCCTGCGCGACGAGGTCCGCCCCGAGGCCGTCGAGGTCCTCGAGGCGTTGCGCCGCAGCGGGGTCCGGCGGATCGTCATGCTCACCGGGGACAACCCGCGCACGGCGGCCGCGGTGGCCGCGGAGCTGGGGCTGGAGGAGTTCCGGGCCGAGGTGATGCCCGAGCACAAGCAGGACGTCGTGCGGCAGCTGCAGGCCGAGGGGTACGTCGTCGCGGTCGTCGGCGACGGCACCAACGACGCCCCGGCGCTGGCGATGGCCGACCTGGGCGTGGCGATGGGCCTGTCGGGCACGGACGTGGCGGTGGAGACCGCGGACGTCGCGCTCGTCGGGGACGACCTGCGCCGCCTGCTGCACCTGCGCGACCTCGGCGACCGGACGCTGACGCTGATCCGGCAGAACTACGGCGCCTCGATCGCGGTGAACGGGCTGGGCCTGGCGCTGGGCGCGGCCGGGGCGCTGTCGCCCGTCCTGGCGGCCGTGGCGCACAACGCCTCGTCGGTGTTCGTCGCGGTGAACTCCGCCCGGCTGATCCGCTACCGCATCCCCCGCGCGCCCCGCCCCGCCTGACGGTCCCCGCACACCTCGCTCCCCACCGTGATCATGGATGGTCCAACCTTCACCCATCCATGATCACCACGGGGAGAGGAGGTCCAGCCGTGATCTTGCAGGGTTTCCCAGCAAGATCACGGAGGGGGTGGGGGGCGTGGTGGGATGGGTGACGTGGAGCGAGCAGACGACCGCGACGCGTCGCACCCCGGCCCCGCGCACCTCGGCCCCGCGCGGGCCGACGACCCCCGTCCCGGGCACGCGCACGGCGGGCCGCCGCCGGCCGTCCCCACCGCCCCGGGCGTCCGCCGGCTGCTGACCGCGCTCGTGCTCCTGGCGCTGCTGGCCTCCGGCGCCGGGATCGCCGCTACGTGGCCCACCGCCGCCGACCTGCCCGACGCCTCCGTGGCGTACACCGGCGCGCGGACCGTGCGCGCGGAGGTGGTGGCCGTCCGGCCCCGCGAGTGCCGCGGCGAGCTGGCCGAGGAGCGGCTGCCCGACGGCACCCTGCCGGAGGTGGTCCCGTGCCCGGAGGCGGACGTGCGCGTCGACGGGGGCGCGGTGACGACGGTGACGGTGCCGCAGGCGGTGTTCGCCGGCGGCCTGCGCGCCGGCGACGGCGTCGTGCTGCTGGAGTTCCCCGCGGCCGCGGGGCAGCCGGGCACCTACGTCTGGCAGGACGTGGACCGGCGCTGGCCGCTGGCGGTGGTCGTCGGGGTGTTCGTGCTGCTGACCGTCCTCGTCGGGCGGCGCCGGGGCGCGGCCGCCCTGCTCGGGCTGGGCCTGGGCGGTGCCGCCGTGGTCTGGTACGTGCTGCCGGCGCTGCTGGCCGGGCGCGACCCGGTGGTGGTGTCGCTGAGCGCGGCCACCGCCGTCATGGGGGTCGTCCTCTACGCCGCGCACGGGGTCTCGACGCGCACGACGGCCGCCTACCTCGGCACGCTCGCGGGCCTGGCGGTCACCGCGGGGTTCGCGGTCCTGGCCGTCGGCGCGACCGGGCTGCGCGGCCTGAGCGACGAGGAGTCGTACACGGTCTCGGTGCTGACGGGCGCGGTGGACCTGCGCGGCGTCGTGCTCGCCGGGACCCTCGTGGCGGCGCTGGGCCTGCTCAACGACGTGACGATCACGCAGGCGTCGGCGGTGTGGGAACTGCGCGCCGCCGACCCGCGCGCCGGGTTCCGCACCCTGCTCACCGCCGGGATGCGGGTGGGCCGCGACCACCTGGCCTCCACCGTCTACACGGTGGCGTTCGCGTACGCGGGTGCGGCGCTGCCCTCGCTGCTGCTGCTGCGCCTGTACGCGCAGCCGGCCGGGGAGGTCCTCACCTCCTCGGTGATCGCCGAGGAGCTGGTGCGCACCGCCGTCGGCGGCAGCGCCCTGGCGGTGACGGTGCCCGTGACGACGGCGCTGGCCGCCGCGGCGATCGGTGGCCGCGGCGGCCGGCGGCGCGAGGCCCTCACTCCTCGCTGAGCGTCTTCTCCCCGTCGGAGTCCGGCTGCGGCTGCAGCAGCAGCGCCATCCCGCCGTAGGGCGCCAGCCACACGCCGAAGCTCTGCAGGTCGTCGACCCAGCCGATCTCCGCGCCGGCGGCCAGGTCGCGCACCGGCACCCGCGGCTCGAACGCCGAGGAGCGCACGGTGCCCTCGATCGGCTCGGGGCCGAAGTTCAGGACGGTCACCTGCAGCGTCGGCGTCGGCCCCGGTTCCGCGCCCGGCACCTCCACCTCGTGGACCATGACGAGCATCGCCGGGTGCGCGACGTCGGGGACGTCGACGGTGCGGCCGGTGGCGATGCCGTACTCGCGGCGCACCGCGATGACGCGCGCCAGCCCGGACAGGAACGAGTCCGGGTCGGCCACCTGCAGCGGGAGCGAGCCGTACAGGGTGCGCGCCACCGGCATCCCCGACGTGGACTGCGTCGCCTCGGGGTTGACGTCCATGAGGTCGTGCGCGCCGCGCTCCACCCAGCGGGTGTCGCCGGTGGCGATGAGGTCGGCGACCTTCTCCGCGGGCAGCGGCAGGCTGCCGACGAGGTCCCAGCCGGACAGCGCGAACACCCCCGGCTGCCAGGCGTTGAACATCGCCAGCAGCAGGTGGGCGCGCTTGATGCGCTCGACGTCGTCGGTCGTCAGGGAGTCCAGGTCGCGGTGGCCCTGCGCGGCCGCCACCACCGAGGCCGTCGTGGAGGCGATGCCGTTGGTGGTGAACACCCGGTTGTAGGGGCCGGCCTCGCCGGTGAGCCTGTCCAGCAGGTCCTGGCGGACCTCCTCGGCCAGCTGCCCGCCGGTGACGGTGCGGCGGCGGAAGGTGTACTCGTCGTCCTTGTGGGTCGTGGCCCAGTGCACGAGCTCGTACGTCAGCTCGTCGTGGTTCTGCAGCGCGTGCACGAGGGAGGCGGGGTCGATGCCCAGCTCCAGCGCCGTGCGCAGCGTCAGCCGCAGGAACTCCGTGTCCCCCGTGGCGAGGGCGTGCTGGTAGCCGGGGCGGGTGATGAAGTCGTACGACAGGTCCGCGCCGACGCGGCCGGTGTCGCGGATGTCCTCCATCGTGAGGTTCAGCTCCTGGAAGGTGAAACCCCCCACCTTGCGGACCATGCCGGCGATGAAGTGGTTCGCCGCCTCCGACAGCGGGTGCCCCTCCGACCAGGCCGGGGACCCCTCCGCGGCGCTCTTCTCCACCCCGAGGAACCCGTTGGCGTCCAGGCGCAGCGCCGAGGTCCCCAGGTCGGACAGGGAGTGCAGGGCGTCGCCGATGACCAGCCGCATCCCGGCGAACGAGGGGTCCAGCCAGTTGATGGACGGCTGCCCGGCCTTGAAGTAGTGCAGGTACACCCAGCGGCGCATCCGGCCGTCGACGCCCAGCACGGGCGGGGTGGCCGACCAGTTCGTGTCCTTGACGCCGGGGGCGTAGAAGATGACGCGCTGCAGGCGGCCGATGATGTACCCGGCCTCCTCCAGGGCGATCTCCGCCTCGGCGCTGAGGTTCGCGGCGTCCTGCCCGGCGGGCACGTCCGGCAGCAGGTGCCAGTCCTCCTCCGGGATCTCGACCATGTGGTAGATCCCGGCGTAGTCGCCGTGCTTCATCTCCGCCAGGCGGAAGTCCGCGCCCTTGCCGGTGTGGCCGGGGACGATGTCGTCGATGACGCTGCCGCCGTGGTCGGCGGCGACCTCGCACATGCGGCGGAACTCGTCCTCGGTGCCGAACGCGGGGTCGATCTCGGTGGAGACGCGGTCGAAGTGCCCGTCGACGCTGGGCGTGGTGCGCCAGCCGTCCAGGCCGCCGGCGCGCTTGACGGGGCCGGTGTGCACGGCGTCGATGCCGACCTCGGAGAAGATCTTCCACAGGTCCGGGGAGCCCAGGGACGCCAGGAACGACTGCCCGGGCGGGTTGACCAGGGAGATCGGGTAGGCGGTGAACCACACGGACGCGGAGTCCACGGCGCGGCGGGCGTCGGGTTCGGCGTAGGGGTTGGCCCACATCGACGACTGCCCGGACACCTGCCGGCTGAGGGCGCCGGCGTCGTGCAGCATCGACTGCTCGACGAGCCAGCGCACGTAGGCGGGGTTGCTCGCGTCGGCCGCGCCCTCGGCGGCGGCGGCGCGCGTGGCGTCGAGGCCGCGCAGCCGCGCGGTGGGGCGCGGGCGCAGGCGCCGCGGCCGCGCCGGGAAGCGCGACTCGTCGTAGGTGATCTCGCTCTCGCTGGAGGCCTCGGCCTCGGTCCGGGGCGTCTCGTCCACGCCGGTGCTCTCCCGTCTCGCCGTCCCGTCGGGGTGCGGGGTCCTCAGCGGACCACGCGGTGGATCAGCCAACCACGGAGCGGGCCCCAGCTCACCTCGGAGCGGGGGCGGCGGCTGGCAGCAGCCGCGCCAGGTCCTCCAGCGCGGCCAGCGGGTCGGGGCCGGCGGGGGCCAGGACGACGCAGGTCGTGCCGGCGTCGTGACGGGCGGCGACGGCCGCGCGCGCCTGCGCGGGGGTGCCGGCCACGGCCAGGCGGCGCACCTGCTCGGCGCTGAGGGCGCGCGCGAAGGCGTCGGGGCCGTCGACGCCGGCGCGCACGGCGGCCAGCTCGGCGGCGACGTCCAGGGGTTCCAGGTGCGGGGCCCAGTCGGGCTCGCCGACCCAGGCCAGCGCGGGGCGCACGCGCTCGAGCGCGGCGGCCTCGTCGTCGTCGACGGCGGCCACGTCGTAGCCGACGACGCGGAAGGGGCCGGTGGGGGCGGCCTGGGCGAGCGCGGCGCGCACGTACTCGGGGGTGGCCGGCTCGGCGAGCACGACGCCGTCGGCGCGCCGGCCGGCCAGCGCGAGCGAGCGCGGCCCCCGCACCCCGGCGAGGACGGGCGGCACGAGCGCCGGCGGGCTCTGCAGGCGCACGCCGTCCAGCCGCACGGCCTCGCCGTGCGCGCTGACCTCCTCGCCGCGCAGCAGCGCGCGCAGCGCGTCCAGGTGCTCGCCCAGCGCCGTCAGGGGGCGCGCGGGCCAGCTGCCGGCCTGCCGCATCCAGGCGGGCATCCCGTGGCCGAGCCCGACGTGGACGCGGCCGGGGAACAGCTCGGCCAGGGTGGCGGCCTCCATCGCGGTGAACGCGGCGCTGCGGGCGGCGGCGGGCAGCACGCCGATCCCGACGCGCACGCGGGACGTGGCGGCCAGGACGGCCGCCGCCTGGGCCAGGCCCCCGCGGAAGCCGAGGTCCTCGACGACCCACAGCTCGTCGAAGCCCAGCTCGTCGGCGCGGCGGGCGAAGGGCAGCACCCGCTCGGCGGGCAGGTCGCGGGGCAGCAGCACCCCGAGGTCGCGGTCCACGCGCGGACCGTACCGAGCGGCGCGGGGCGGGGCCCACCGGCACCGGACGGCCACCCGCCCGTCACCCGCGCTCCACCGGCGTCTGGTGGGGTGCGGCCGGCCGGGTGTGGACGTCCCCCGGCCCGGGTAGGACCCGAGCAGGACCCCGAGGACGACGAGCGACCCCTGGAGGACGACGTGTCGATGGCCGACCCCCTGCTGCCCGGTGCCGGCAGCCACCGCGCCGACGACGGCCCGGACGAGGAGGTGGCCGCGGCCGACGCCGGCCCCGGCGCCCCGCCCGCCTCCGAGGGCTTCGGCCTCGGCGGCGAGGAGCACACCGCCGACGAGGACGCCCCCGCCGACGACGCGGAGAGCGAGCAGGACCGCGCCGACGCCGCCGCCGAGGGCCCCCTCGGCGACCAGCGCTGAGCGCGGGCGGCGCCGAGGTGGACCTGGTCGCGGAGGAGGGCCTGCACGTCCTGGACGACGAGGACGAGCCCGTGCTGCTGCGCGCGGACGGCACCCCCGTGGACACCTGGCGCGAGGACTACCCGTACGGGCACCGCCTGTCCCGGGAGGAGTACGACCCGGCCAAGCGGCTGCTGCAGATCGAGCTGCTGAAGCTGCAGAAGTGGGTGAAGGCGACCGGGGTGCGGCTGGTGGTGCTGTGCGAGGGCCGCGACGCGGCCGGCAAGGGCGGCACCATCAAGCGGTTCACCGAGCACCTGAACCCGCGGGGCGCGCGGGTCGTGGCGCTGGAGAAGCCCTCGGACCGCGAGTCCGGGCAGTGGTACTTCCAGCGCTACGTCGCGCACCTGCCCACCGAGGGCGAGATCGTGCTGTTCGACCGCTCCTGGTACACCCGCGCCGGGGTGGAGCGGGTCATGGGCTTCGCCTCCGAGCGCCAGTACGAGCGGTTCATGCACCAGGCGCCGCTGTTCGAGCGGATGCTCGTCGACGACGGCGTGCACCTGGTGAAGTTCTGGTTCTCGGTGACGCGCGCCGAGCAGCGCACCCGGTTCGCGATCCGCCAGATCGACCCCGTGCGGCAGTGGAAGCTCAGCCCGATGGACCTGGCCAGCCTGGACCGCTGGGACGACTACACGGCGGCCAAGGAGGCGATGTTCGAGCGCACGGACACCGACTACGCGCCGTGGACGGTCGTCAAGACGAACGACAAGAAGCGCGCGCGGCTGGAGGCGATGCGGGTGGTGCTGCACCGCTTCGACTACGACGGCAAGGACCCGGACGTCGTCGGCGTGCCCGACCCGCAGCTCGTGGTCAGCGCGCGCTCGATCCTGGAGCCGGACCGGCGGCCGATCCCCAGGGCCTGACCGGGGTGCCGCCCGTCGCCCTCAGCCCGCGAACGTCAGCCACAGGAGCGCGGCGTTGAGGGCGACGACGGCCGTGACGGCCACGACCGCCAGGACCCGCACCACCGGCCCGTTGGCGTGCTCGCCCATGAGGGCGCGGTCGCCGGTGGCCCGCAGCAGCGGCACGAGGGCGAACGGGATGCCGAAGCTGAGCACGACCTGGCTCAGGACGAGGGCGCGGGTGGGGTCGACGCCCGCGCCCAGGACGACGAGCGCGGGCAGGATCGTCACGAACCGCCGCCACACCAGCGGCACCCGCACGCGCAGCAGCCCCTGCATGACGATCGAGCCGGCGTAGGCGCCCACGGACGTCGAGGCCAGCCCGGAGGCCAGCAGGCCGATCGCGAACAGCAGGCCGACGCCGGGGCCGATGCCGGCGACGACGGCGGCGTGCGCGCCCTCCAGGGTGTCGGTGCCCTCGACGCCGCGCAGCGCGGAGGCGGCCAGCAGCAGCATCGCGATGTTGACGCAGCCGGCGACCAGCAGCGCGCCGACGACGTCGACGCGGGTGGCGGCCAGCACGGAGCGGCGGTCGCGGCGGGCGACGGCGCCGTGGTGGTCGCGGGCGATGGCCGAGTGCAGGTAGATGGCGTGCGGCATGACGGTGGCGCCGAGCATGCTCGCGGCGAGCAGGACGGTCTCGCTGCCGGCGAAGCGGGGCACCAGCCCGGCGGCGGCCTCGGCCGGGTCGGGCGGCGCGAACGCCAGCCCGGTGACGAACCCGACGACGACGACGGCCAGCAGCGCGACGACGGCGCCCTCGAAGACGCGGGTGCTGCGCCGCTCCTGCAGCGCCAGCAGGCCCATCGAGAACGCGCCGGTCAGCAGGCCGCCGACGAGCAGCGGGGTGCCGAACAGCAGGTGCAGGGCGACGGCCCCGCCGATGACCTCGGCGACGTCGGTGGCGGCGGCCACCAGCTCGGCCTGCCCCCAGTAGGCCAGCCGCGTCTTCCGGCCGGTCCGGTCGCGCACGACCTCGGGCAGCGTCCTGCCGCTGACGACGCTCAGCTTGGCCGACAGGTACTGCACGAGCACGGCCATCGCGTTGGCGACCACCAGCACCCACAGCAGCAGGTACCCGTGGGCGGCGCCGGCCGTGAGGTTGGCGGCGACGTTGCCGGGGTCGACGTAGGCGATGGCGGCGACGAACGCCGGGCCGAGCATGCGCAGCAGGCCACCGCGGCGGCGCGCGGGGGCACGGACGGGAGCGGACGTCACCCGCGCATCCTGGCACGGACTTCGGTGCGGCGAACTCGGGAGTTCGCCGCACCTGCGGCAGGGGTCGTCAGCGCCCGCGCGGGCGGCCGTGCTCCTGCCAGCGGTGGGCGGCCAGCCCGGTGGCCGCGACGAACAGGCCCCACAGGCCGGCCACGGCCCACGGCGCCCCCGCGCCCGCCCGCACCAGGACCGCCACCAGCAGGACGATCACCGCGGCCGTCAGGGCGTCGCGGCGACGGCACGCGGCGGCCGGCCGCCGGGCGGGCGGCGGGGCGAGGAGGACGGGCGGCGGCGCGAGCCGGAGCGGCGCGGCGCCCCCGCGCCGCGCGACCCGTCGGACGACCCCACCGGCGTGCACGCGACCACTGTCGGGCCGGCCGGGCCCGCCCGCACGCCGACCGCACGTCGGCCGCGCACCGGTCGCGCACCGGCCGCGCACCGGCGGCACCGGGGTGATCACCGCCACGGAGGTCTTGCGCCCGGTGCGGAGGTCCGTGTTACTTTCCCCGCGGCTGCAGCCAGGCAGCTCCTCGTTCGTTCCTGAAACGCCCGCGGAGTGTGCAGCGGGCGTCGCCTGTGATCGGCACCAGCCGCGAGCAGAGTGGCGTACCACTCAGCCCGGGACCCGCAGAAGGCGCGGGACCCGCACCGACTGGAAGTGTTGGAGAAGGAATGGCCCAGGGCACCGTCAAGTGGTTCAACGCCGAGAAGGGTTACGGCTTCATCGAGCAGGACGGCGGGGGCCCCGACGTCTTCGTCCACTACTCGGCGATCGCCGGCAACGGCTACCGCTCGCTGGAGGAGAACCAGCGCGTGGAGTTCGAGGTCACGCAGGGCCAGAAGGGCCCGCAGGCCGACCAGGTCCGCGCTCTCTGAGCCACCCCTGACCCGCGCAGGCCCCCGTCCCGGCAGGGACGGGGGCCTGCGTCGTCCCGGGGCTCAGGAGCGCGAGACCGCCGCCAGGACCTCGGGCGCGCGCCGGTCCAGCACCCGCCCGCCCTGGACGATCCCGGTGCGCACCGCGAGCGCGCCGGTGGCCGCGCCCAGCGGCAGGGCGAGCCAGCCCGCCCACGTCACGCCCAGCAGGGCGGCGACGGCGGCCGCCGCGGTGGGCAGCGCGACGACGGCCGTGACCAGCGTGGTGACCAGCTGCGCCACCACGGTCGCCGCAGCCGCCCCGCGCGGCGTCTGGAAGGGGTTCCCGCCCGGCGGGGCCGTCGGGTACGGCGCCAGGGCGCTGGAGACGCTGGAGACCCCCAGCCCCGCCCCGTACAGGGCCAGCGACAGGCCCAGCACCGCCGGCAGCAGCGCCCAGCGGCCGCCGAGCGCCGCGGGCACCACCGCGAGCACCACCACGACGGGCAGCTGCCAGCAGCCGGCGGCCAGCGCGCGCCCGGCCCGGTCGTCGCGCCCGCGCACCCCGGCGCTGACGTGCAGGGCGAACGCGGAGTGGTCGGAGGCCACGTCGTCGTGCAGGGACCAGCCGGTGAGGAAGGCGACGGCCGGGCCGGCGGCTAGCAGCCACGCGCCCACGTCCGCGCCCTGCGCGAGGGGGATCACCACGAGCAGCAGCGGCACCACCAGCACCGAGGCCGTGCTGACGAGGTAGCGCGGGTCGCGCCGCCAGTACACGAGGCAGCGGTGGGCGACGGCGACGGCCGGGACGGCGGGCAGCCGGGCCACCAGCCGGTCGGCGAGCCGGCGCCCGCCCCCCGCCGGGGCCGCCGACGAGCGCCCGGAACCGCCGGTCGGGCCGCCGCCGGCGACGCCGAGGGCCGCGCCCCACCCCAGCAGCAGCAGCGCGAGGGTCGCCGCGGCCAGCAGCAGGCGCAGCAGCGCGGTGCCCCAGCGGCCCTGCGCGGCGTCCGCGCCCGCCGCCCACGGGTAGCCCAGCGGCGTCCACGCCACGACGTCGACGACCGCGCCCGCCAGGGCCGCCAGGTCCCCGGCGCGCGCGAGCAGCACGTTGATCCCCGGGCCGGTACCCACGAGCAGCAGGCCGGCGACGACGAGCAGGACGTCGCGGGTGCGGCGCGAGCGCAGCAGGCCGGCGGCCGCCGTCGTCGTGGCCCGGGAGGCGGCCACGCACGTCAGGGTCGCCAGCAGCGCCGCGACGAGCGCCACCAGCACCGCCGGCACCGAGGTGCCCCAGGTGACGGCCGTCGTCAGCGCCAGCAGCAGCGTGACGGCACCGGGCACGCCGATGACGCCTGCCAGCAGCAGCCCCGGCACGAGCCGGCGGCGCGGCACCCCGAAGGTGGCGAACCGGGCCGGGTCGAGCGTCTCGTCGACGCCGAAGGCCACCAGCGGCACGAGCGCCCACCCCAGGAGCGCCAGCGCGCCGACGCCCACGACGACGGGCCGGGCCACGTCCGCCCCGGCGAAGCGCAGCGCCACCAGGCCCGCGCCGAGCAGGACCACCACCCCCAGCCCCCACAGCAGGGCGAGCACGAGGGCGACGACCTGCCACGGGCTGCGGCGCAGCCCGTTGCGCAGCAGGGCGAGCTTCAGGCCGACGAGTCGCGCAACCACGCCAGCCTCCCCGCCACGTCCCGGCCGCCGCCGACGAGGTCGACGAACCGCTCCTCCAGGCTGCTGCCGGCGCGCACCTGCTCCAGCGTCCCCGCGGCCAGGACCCGCCCGGCGCTGATGACGGCCACGTGGTCGCACAGGCGCTGCACGAGGTCCATGACGTGGCTGGACAGCACCACGGTGCCGCCGCCGGCGACGTAGTCCTGCAGGATCGCGCGGATCGTGGCGCCGCTGACGGGGTCCACGGCCTCGAACGGCTCGTCGAGGACGAGCAGCCGCGGGGCGTGGACGAGGGCGCAGGCCAGCGCGACCTTCTTCGTCATGCCCGCGGAGTAGTCCACGACGAGGGTGCCGCCGGCGTCGGCGAGGCCGAGGGCGTCCAGCAGCTCGGCGGTGCGCTGCTCGACGACGTCGCGGGGCATCCCGCGCAGCAGCCCGGCGTAGCGGACCAGCTCGGTGCCGGTGAGGCGGTCGAACAGGCGCACCCCGTCGGGCAGGACGCCCAGGCGGCGCTTGCCGGCGTCGGGGTCGCGCCACAGGTCCTCGCCCAGCACGAAGGCCGCGCCGCCGTCGGGGCGCAGCAGGCCCGTGGCCATCGACAGCGTGGTCGTCTTGCCCGCGCCGTTGGGGCCGACGACGCCGTAGAAGGAGCCGACGGGCACGTCGAGGTCGAGGGCGTCGACGGCGGTCTTGTCCCCGAAGCGCTTGGTCAGCCCGCGCAGCGCCAGCGCGGGCGCCCCGGCGCTCACGCCGCGCCCCGGGCCAGCCGGGCGCGCAGCGCGCTGCGCGCGGCGGGCCACTCGGCGGCGGTGATCGAGTAGACGACGGTGTCGCGCAGGCTGCCGTCGGGCATCACCTGGTGGCTGCGCAGCACGCCATCCTGCTTGGCGCCCAGGCGCTCGATCGCGCGGCGGGAGGTCGCGTTGTGCCAGTGGGTGCGGAACTCCACGGCGACGCAGTCGAGCACCTCGAAGGCGCGGGTCAGCAGCAGCAGCTTGGCCTCGGCGTTGACGCCGGTGCGCTGCGCGCTGGGCGCCAGGAACGTCGAGCCGACCTCCAGGCGGCGGTGCTCGGGGGTGATCGCCATGTAGGTCGTCGCCCCGCACACCGCGCCGGTGTCCAGGCGGCGCACCACCCACGGCGCCATCGTGCCGGCGCGCTGCAGGCCCAGGCGGCGCTCGACCTCGGCCTCGACCTGGTCGGGCGCGGGGATGCGCGTGCACCAGGTGCGGTGCAGGTCGCCCTCGGCGACGACGGCGCGCAGGTCGGCGGCGTGCCCGGGGGCCAGGGGCTCCAGGGCGACGCGCTCACCGCGCAGCGGGACGGCCTCGGCGGGGTCGGGCGCGGGCTCGGGGGGACGGGGGCGCTGGTCGGGCTCTGGCACGGCCCATGCCTACCGCACCGCCCGCCCGCCCGACCTCGTCCGGACGGGTGGGCCCGGGTCCGACGCGGGGTGCGACCGGGGGCGGCTCAGCGCATCCAGCGGCGCAGCTTCTTGCCGTGCGCGGTGTGCCAGGCCTCCTCCAGGTCGTGGCGGGCGACGGCGGCGCGCACCTCCTCCAGCGCGTGCAGCCGGCCCAGCACGAACGCGCCCTCGCCGGCACCCGGCACGAGGGACTCCAGCAGCGCGGCGGCGCGGCGGGCGTCCTCGTGCTCGACGACGACGTCGAGCACGCCGCGGACGGCGTCGGCGTAGTCGTCGGCGGCGTCGCCGGCGACGGGCACGAGCAGCTCGGCGGCGCAGCGGGCGCGCTGGGCGGCCGCGCGCACGGGCTCCAGGCTCTCGTCGCCGTCGGGGTCGACGTCGCGGTAGGCGTCCTTCAGCGCGCGGTGGGCCTCGGCCACGAGCGGCACGAGCCGCTTCTTCGGCGAGCGGCCGGCCTCCTCGGCGAAGGGCGGGACGGCGACGAACTCCTCCAGCGCGGTGACCAGGGCGCGGTAGCGCTCGTCGTCCAGGGCGGCCAGCACGTCGCGGTGGGCGGCGGCGCGGCGCGCGGCGACGGCCTCCTGCAGGACGGGCCCGGCGCTGTCGGCGCGGGCCTCCTCCTCCAGGTCGGCCAGCACGCGCTCGCCGACGGCCTCGGCGTCGCGGGCCGCGCCGAGCACCCCGGCCAGCCACGCCAGCTCGGGGCGCAGCCGCTCGGCCGGGCCGGCGGCGAAGACGGGCGCGAAGACGGCCAGCAGGCTGTCCAGGCGCAGCGCGGCGCCGCGCATGGAGGTGACGGCCTCGGGGGCGTCGATGCGCACCAGCGGGTCCTGCGACAGCAGCCGGCCGACGCTCTCGGCGAGGGTGGCGCGCACGACGTCGCCCGAGTCCCCGGAGCCCCCGGAGCGCCCGGCGCCCGCCTGGACCTCCTCGGGGGTCTCGACGTCGTCGAGGACGGTGCGCAGCTGCTCGGTGCGGTCGGACTCCTCCGCGCCGGCCTCCTCCCAGGCGGTGGAGACGGCGTCCAGCAGGTCGCGGCGGCCGTCGACGACCTCGACCTGCCACTCCGCCCACGACTGCGCGGGGGCGTCCTCGCTGCCGAGGGGGCGGGCGGTGACGTCGCGGGTCGTCAGCCGGGCGACGACCCGCCCCTCGGCGTCGAGCAGCTCGCGCTGGCGGGCGGTGGCGGACAGCTGGAGCACGGGGCCGAGGGTGCGGCCGCGGGCGGCGGCCCAGGTGAGCTTCTGCAGGGCCGCGGGCGCGGTGCGCACGGCGCGGCCGAGGGCGTGGCGGACCTCGTGGTGGCGCGGGCCGCGGCCGGGCAGGGCGAGCACCCAGCCGCGCGGGCCCTCGCCGGTCTGCCGGCGCACGGAGGCCCCGGCGGCGGCCAGCGCGAGGTCGGGGGTGTCGTAGTGCGTCTCCTCGCTGGTGGTGGCGCCGGCGTCGCGCACGTCGGCGACCCCGGGCAGCTCACCGCCGCCGGGCGCGTCCCCGGGTTCGTCCTGCGCGGGGGCCAGGAAGGTCCGGGTGAGGGCGAGGCGCGGCGTCGGCACGGCCCATGACTACCACGCCGGGAAGGTGGGGGATCAGTCCCCGGCGCGCGCGGACCCGCCGTCCTGGGCGGCGCGGGCGGCGGCGATCAGGGGGTCCAGGCCGTCCCGGACGGCCTCCAGCGCGGCCACGTCCAGGCCGAGGCGGGCCAGCACCCGGCCGGGCACCTCGACGGCGCGCTCCCGCAGCTCGCGGCCGGCGGCGGTGAGGGTCAGCGCCAGGGAGCGCTGGTCGGCGCTGTCGCGGCGGCGCTCGACGAGCCCGGCGGCCTCCAGCCGCTTCAGCAGCGGCGACAGGGTCGGCGGGTCCAGCTGCAGGGCCTCGCCCAGGTCGCGCACCGAGCGCGGCGAGCGCTCCCACAGGGCGAGCATCACGAGGTACTGGGGGTGGGTCAGCCCGAGCGGCTCGAGGACGGGCCGGTAGACCGAGACGACGGTGCGGGCGGCGACGACGAGCGCGAAGCAGACCTGCCGCTCCAGGGCCAGCGGGTCCTCGGGCGCGCCGGGGCCACCGGGCCCGCGGGTGTCCGGGTGCTCGACGTCACGGGCCGGCGGGGTTGAGGTCACCGCCCCACCGTACGACGATGTGTGCGTGAACGATTCGCACACCCCGCGTTCGCTGCAGCGCCCGAGGTCGCGCTTCCGCCTCCTCGACCTCGTCCTCGACGCCGCGTTCACCTTCACCGGCCCGGCGCAGGTGCACCACGACGAGGCCCCGCCGCGCGGGCCGCGCACCGACGAGGAGGCCCGCGCCGGCTACGGGCGGTGGGAGCGGGTCACCGACGCCACCGGGCACACGTACCTGGTGGAGCGCCGCGACCCGGACGCCTGAGCAGCGCGGGCCGCCCGGGCCCCGATCAGCGCACCGGCCGCTCGGCGCCCTCGACCTCGACGGCCCGCCCCTGCTCGTCCGCGCCGACCGCCGGCCCGCCGCCGGAGTCCTCGGCCAGCTCGTCGTAGCGGGTGGACGCCGCCAGGGGCGCCCCCGTCAGGTAGGCCGAGCGGGCCACGGCGATGCTCGCCACCACCGAGGTGACCAGCTGCAGGGCCAGCGCGACGAGCGCCTTGACGAGGTTCGGCACGGTCGGCTCGGCCAGCAGCACGCCCACGACCACCGACCCCACGCCCAGCCCGGCGGCCGTGGTCGCCGTCGACACGCGCGTGTAGAAGTCCGGCAGCTTCAGCATCCCCAGCCCGGCGGTGAGGAAGATCAGGCCGCCGGCCACGGCGAGCACCTGGCCGACGACGGGGAACCACACGTCGAGCACCGCGTCCACCGCGGTCACCTCCGTCCACGGGTCAGCAGGCGGGCCAGGGACATCGCCGACAGCGCCCCGACGAGCGTGGCGACGAGCACGAGGTCGAACGTGCCGTCGCTGCCCACGCGCAGCCCGAGCAGGGCGATGAGCGCGATGACGGCGAAGAAGAGCAGGTCGGCGGCCACGACCCGGTCGGCGTCGCGCGGGCCGCGGACCATCCGCACGGTCGCGGCCGCGACGGCGACCAGGACGAGGACGGCGGCGACGTCGAAGCCGATCACGCGGCGGCCCCCGCGGGGACGAAGCCGCCCGGGCGCAGCGCGGCGAGCATGCGGTGCTCCAGGTCGTGCAGCTCGGCGCGCAGCTCCTCGCGGTCCGGGTGGTACATGCCGTGCACGTGCAGCGTCCACGTCCGGTCGCGCCGGGACGCGGCGCCCTCGGCGTCGCCGCGGAAGCTGAACGCCATCGTCCCGGGCGTCAGGGAGATGAGGACGGCCAGGCTGGTGGCCTCGAACTCGGTGCGGCAGGCCGTGGGCAGCCGCACGATGCCCGGGGTGCTGCGCTGGCCGGGGCTCAGCTCGTCGGCGATGAGCACGGCGTAGGAGGTCAGCAGCAGCTTCACGTACCAGGCCGCGAAGCCGAGGAAGCGCAGGGGCCAGGTGGTCCGGCTCACGAGGACGTCACCGCCTCCAGGTAGGGGGTCGGGTCGAGCAGGCCCTCGGCGGCGACCTGGGCCAGGGACATGAGCAGCTGCCCGCCGAGGCCGAGGCCGAGGGTGACGACGGCGAGGACGACGCCGGGCAGGGCCAGGGCGAGGCCGATGCGCCGGGCCGGGCGCGCGGTGGCGGTCGGGGTGCTCGCGGGCCGCGGGTCGGTCTCCGCGGTCGTCTCCTCCCGCGTGCGGGTGGCGACCGCGGTGGGGGCCGCGCCGCGGGCGCCGTCGGCACCGCCGAGGGCCGGGCCGGAGGCCCGTCCGCCGCTGCCCGGGTCCGCGCCGGGGGCCGCGGGCTCGCCCCAGAACATCGCCGACCAGATCTTCAGCATGGACAGCAGCGTGAAGAGGCTGACGGCGACGGCGACGACCGCCGCGGCGAGCTGGCCCTCGGCGACGGCGGCCTGCACGAGGGAGAACTTGGCGACGAAGCCGGAGAACGGCGGGATGCCGGCCAGCGACAGCGCCGCGGCGAAGAACGCCACCGCGACGAGCGGCTCGGTCCGCGCGATGCCGCGCACCGCCCCCAGCGGGTGGGTGCCGTAGCGGACCTCCACCGCGCCGGTGGACAGGAACAGCGACGCCTTCACGATCATGTGGTGCAGCAGGTAGAAGATGCCGGCCGCCAGCCCGAGCGGCCCGAACAGGGCGACGCCGAGCAGGATGTAGCCGATCTGGCTGACCATGTGGAAGGCGAGGATCGAGCGGGTCGTGCCCTCGCCGACGGCGCCCAGGACACCGACGACCATCGTCGCGGAGAACAGCAGGACGCCGACCCACAGCCAGCGCTCGTCGCCGCCGAAGACGACCGCGTAGATCCGGTAGACGGCGTAGATCGCGACCTTGGTGTGCAGGCCGGAGAACATCGCCGTGACGGCCGGGGACGCGGCGGGGTAGGCGCGCGCCAACCACCCGTGCACGGGGACGACGGCGGCCTTGATGGACAGCGCCAGCAGGCAGACGGCGGCGGCGACGGCCGCGCGCCCGTCGGTCTGCGCGGCGCCGGCGACGTCGGCCATGTTCACCGAGCCGGTCACGCCGTACAGCAGCCCGACACCGGCGAGGAAGATCGTCGAGGTCAGCAGGTTGACGGTCACGTACAGCCGGGCGCCGGCCACCCGCGAGGTGGTGCCGCGCCGGGGCGCCGCCATGACGAGCAGCGCGTACGAGGGCAGCAGCATGACCTCGATGAAGACGAACAGGTTGAACAGGTCGCCGGTCAGCAGCGCCCCGTTCACCCCGGCCGTCAGCACGACCACCAGCGGCGGGAAGAAGCGCCGGGCGGCCTCGCCGGAGGCGATCGCGAACAGCGCGCACACCGTGGTCAGCAGGCCGGTGACGGTGAGCATCAGCGCGGTGAGCATGTCCGCGGCGAAGGGGATGGCGATGCCCGCCGGCCACAGGCCGATGCGGTGGGCGACCACCCCCCCGTCGAGCTGGCTGACGACGAGGGCGGCACCGGCGGCGGTGGACCCGCCGGTGGTGCCGAGCAGGAGGAGGCGCCCGAGCAGCAGCCGGTCGGGCAGCGCGACGAGCAGGCCGCCGACCACCAGGGGGACGGCCACCAGCAGGGGCAGCAGGGTGCCGCTCACGGGGCCACCTCCTCGCGCCGGGCGGGGACGTCGGGGGCGTCGTGCGCGGACGACTCGTCGCCCGCGGGCCCGCCGGACCCGTCGGGCCCGTCGTCGTCCGCGGCGTCCCCGCGGGCCAGCTCGTCGTCGCGCCGGCCCAGGACGGCCAGGGCGAGCATGTACATGGTGATCGAGAAGGCGATGACGATGGCCGTCAGGACGAACGCCTGGGGCAGCGGGTCGGCGGTCAGGGCCGGGTCCGGCTCGGCGCCCAGCGGCTCGCCGCGCCGCGACGCGCCGCCCGCCGCCATGATCACGAGGTTGGCGGCGTGGCCGAGCAGGACGAAGCCGAGGACGACGCGGACCATCTCCCGCTGCAGCAGCAGGTAGACGGCGCCGGCGACGACCACGCCGACGGTGAGGGCGAGGATCACGGGACCTCCTCGGGGGCGCGGGCGGCGTGGGCGGGGGCGCGGTGCCCGGTGCCCGCGGCGGGCTCCGCCGGGTCGGGCGGGTCCCCGGCGCGGTCGGGCGTGCCGGGCGTGGGCGAGCCGGCGCCGGGGACGGCGTCCTCGGGGACGACACCGCCGAGCCGGTTGAGGGCGACGAGCACGACGCCGACGACGGCCAGGTAGACGCCGAGGTCGAAGACGAGCGCGGTGGTGAAGTGGTAGCCGAGCACGTAGGCGTGCAGCGGCCGCAGGAACGAGCCGTCGGCCAGCCCGGCCAGGCCGGTGGCGGTGCCGACGAGGACGCCGCCGCCGATGAGGGCCAGGTAGGGCCACTTCACGCGGGCGCCGCGGTCGGTGGAGGAGGCCAGGTAGACCAGCGCGAAGCCGGCGCCGCCGACGAGGGCGGAGATGAACCCGCCGCCGGGGGCGTTGTGGCCGCGCAGCAGGAACCACAGCGAGGTGACGACCATGACGGGCCCGACGGCGCGCGCCAGGACCCGCAGTGGGGCGGCGTTGTCGTCGGCGCCCAGCAGCGGCGAGCGCTCGCCGACGGCCAGCCCCGGCTCGCCCTCGGGCAGGGCCCGGCGCGCCTGCAGCGCGACGAGGATCGCCACGCCGGCCAGCCCGAGGACGGTGAGCTCGCCGAGAGTGTCCAGGGCGCGGAAGTCGACGAGGATCGTGTTGACGACGTTGGTGCCGCCGGTCTCGGTCTCGCCCTCGCGCAGGTACCACTCGCCCGCGGCGGACAGCTCGCGCCGGCCGGTCAGGGCGAGGACCCCGACGGTGGCGGCGGCGCCGGAGGCGATCGCGAGGACGGCGGACCCGGCGGCGCGGGCGCGGCGCACCTTCCCGAACGCGGCGGGCAGCCGCCGCAGGACGAGGACGCCGGCGACGACGGTGAGGATCTCCACGAGCAGCTGGGTGAGGGCCACGTCGGCGGCGCCGAGCGCGACGAACCACAGCGCGACGCCGAAGCCGGTGGTGCCGACGACGGACAGGGCCCCGATGCGCGAGCGCACGACGACGGCGGCGAGGACGCCGAGGGCGACGATCCCGAACAGCACCCAGTCGGTGCCGGCGTCGAGGTCGCCGACGACGGGCGGCAGGCCGCCCAGGCCCGGCAGGGCGACGGCGGTCAGGACGAGCAGGAGGACCAGCGGCGCGGCCAGGTGGCGGGCGGGGGCGCTGGAGCCGGTGAGGCCGCCGACGCGGGCGCCGAGGGAGATGGCGCCCTCGCGGAAGCCCTCGACGGCGCCGACGCCGGTGTACGGCAGCAGCGGGCGGTCCAGGAGCCGGTCGACGCGGTCGCGGGCGGCGACGAGCACGGCGCCGAGGACGATGACGGCGGCGGACATGAACAGCTCGGGGTTGACGCCGTGCCACAGCTCCAGGTGGACGTCGACCTCCGCGCCGTGCGCGCCGCTCGCGCCGCGGCCGACGAGGTCGTCGAGGAGGAAGGGGGCGAGGCCGAGCCCGAGGCCGGCGACGGCCGGCAGCAGCGGCGGCGCCAGGAAGGCGGGCGAGGCGGGGGCCGGGCCGCCGGGGTGGGTGTGCGCCTCGCCCTCCTCGCCGTGGCCGGAGGCGTCCTCGTCGTCGGTGTGGACGTCGTGGTGCCAGGTGGTCCGCATGGGCGGCCCGAAGAAGGCGCCGACGACCATGCGCCCGCAGTAGGCGAAGGTGAGGACGGCCGCGAGGACGCCGAGGGCGCCGAGGACGGGTCCGGTCCAGGCTGGTCCGGGCGCCTCCAGGAAGGCCGCGAACATCGACTCCTTGGAGACGAAGCCGAGCAGCGGCGGCACGCCCGCCATGGACGCGGCGCCGAGCACCACGACCGTCGTGGTCACGGGCAGGTAGTGGCGCAGCCCGGACAGGTCGCGGATGTCGCGGCTGCCGGCCTGGTGGTCGATGACGCCGACCACCATGAACAGGGCGGACTTGAACAAGGCGTGGGCGACGGTGTGGACGACGGCCGCGGTGAGGGCGTGCTCGGTGCCGACGCCGATGGTGGCGACGAGGAAGCCGAGCTGGCTGACGGTGGAGTACGCCAGCAGCGCCTTCAGGTCGGTGCGCTGCAGGGCGAAGAGGGAGCCGATCAGCGCGGTGGTGATGCCGAGGCCGATGAGCAGCAGGTGCCAGGCCGGCACCCCGGACATCGCGGGGCTGAAGCGCAGCAGCAGGTAGATGCCGGCCTTCACCATCGCCGCGGCGTGCAGGTACGCGCTGACGGGGGTGGAGGCGGCCATCGCGTCCGGCAGCCAGGAGTGGAACGGGAACTGCGCCGACTTGGTGAAGGCGGCGACGGCCAGCAGGACGGCGACGACGGTGGCGAAGCCGGGGTCGGTGCGCCAGGCGTCGTCGGCGACGATCGCCGACAGCTGCGTGGTGCCGGTGCGCACGGACATCGTGACGACGGCGGCGAGCAGCGCGAGGCCGCCGGTGGCGGTGACGAGCAGGACCCGCACGGCCGGCTTGTGGGCCGGGGCGCCGGAGCGGGTGATGAGGAAGAAGGAGCAGAAGGTCGTCGCCTCCCAGGCGACGAACAGCACGACGACGTCGTCGGCGGTGACCAGCAGCAGCATGGCGGCCGCGAAGAGGGTCATCAGGCCGTAGAAGCCGCTGTGCGCCTTCTTCGACAGGTAGCGCGCGGAGTACGCCATGACGGCCGCGCCGATGATCGTGACGAGGAGCGCGAAGACGAGGGAGAGCCCGTCCAGGCGCAGCCGCAGCCCGACGTCGAGGGCGGGGATCCACGGCAGCTCGTAGGTCAGGCCCTCGCGCGGGGCGGCCAGGCCCAGCCACAGGCCGAGGGCCAGCAGGCCCGCGGCGATCAGCCAGCCGGCGTCGCGGCCCAGGCGGTGGCCGAGGAGGGGGGCCACGACCGCGAGGAGGGCGGTCAGACCCAGGACGGCGGGCAGCAGCACGTTGTTCCACCTCTGGCGGCTCGTCGGTCAGGACGCGGGCCCCCGGTCGGGGTGCCTCGCGGAGGACCGGGCGGGTCGTCGAGGGCCGCCCGGAGCGACGGGACGAGGTCGTCCCGCGCCTCAGGCGCGGGACGGGGCGGTGCCGGAGAGGACGGCTCCCCACGTCGAGGAGTAGCCGTTGGTCCCCACGTGAACAGGGTGACCGGACATGGCCCCAGAGGTTACCGCGATCAGACCTCCGCGCCCGCCCGGCGGTGAGCGCGCGCCCGCCGGACGAGGACGAGGCTGGCGAGGACGGCCGCCACGAGGGAGCCGAGGAGGACGCCGAGGGTCATGTGCTCGCCCTCGCGCGTGCCCTGCCCGAAGGACAGGGTGCCGATGAGCAGCGAGACGGTGAAGCCCATCCCGGCGAGCAGGGACAGGCCGAAGACGTCGGACCACCGCAGCTCGTCGGCCAGGTGGGCGCCGGTGAAGCGGGCGAGCAGCCAGGTGGTGCCGAACACGCCGATGGGCTTGCCGAGCACGAGGCCCGCCACGATCCCGAGGACGACCGGGTCGCCCAGCGCCTCGACCAGGCCGCTGACGCCCCCGATGACGACACCGGCGGAGGACAGGGCGAACAGCGGCAGCGCGAGCGCGGTCGAGAAGGGCCGCCAGCGGTGCTCGAAGGCGGCGGCGGTGCCGTCGGCGACGGGGACGGCCAGGCCGAGCAGGACGCCGGCGACGGTGGCGTGGACGCCGGACTCGTGCACGAGGGCCCAGGTGAGCACCCCCAGCGGGACCAGGACCCAGCCGCTGCGCACGCCGCGGTGGACGAGCACGGCGAAGGCGGCGAGGACGAGCACGGCGAGCCCGAGGTACGACAGGTGCAGCGTCTTCGTGTAGAAGACCGCGATCACCGTGATGCCGAGCAGGTCGTCGACGACGGCGAGGGTGAGCAGGAACAGGCGCAGGGCGGCGGGCAGGCCGCGGCCGACGACGGCGAGCACGGCCAGGGCGAAGGCGATGTCGGTGGCGACGGGGGTGGCCCAGCCGCGCAGGGCGCCGGGCGGGCTGCCGGGCGCCAGCAGGTTGACCAGCACGTACAGCAGGGCCGGGACCACCATGCCGCCGACGGCGGCGACGATGGGCAGGACGGCCCGGCGGGGGTGGCGCAGCTCCCCCTCGACGAACTCGCCCTTGAGCTCGATGCCCGTGACGAAGAAGAAGACGGCGAGCAGGCCGTCGGAGGCCCACTGCTCCAGGGTCAGGCGCAGGGGCCCGGCGCCGACCTCGAGCTCGCGCACGCCCTCGTAGCCGGCGGCGTCGAGGTTGGCCCACAGGAGGGCGGCGAGGGCGGCGAGCAGGAGCAGGGCCCCGCTGACGGGTTCGAGGCGCAGGACGCGCGCGAGTCGCTGGGTCACGGGGGCCTTCCGGTGAGGGGGTCGGGTCGCCGGTCGCCGACCTGCCCGGGCCGGCACGCCGTTCGCCGGAGCAACGGGTACGACGGGCAACGGTACGGGCAGGAACGGAGAGGGCGCGCCCACGCTTCCCGGTCCGGGGATGGCGACGCGCAGGACACGATCAGTCACTCGGAGTGAGCACGCGCGGTAGGGTGGACCCACCACTCGAGTCGCTGAGTGGCTCCTCGTGACGGGTGGTGTCCAGTGCGGACGAAGAACGCGGCGTGCGCCCTCCAGGTGCGCCAGGACGGTCCCGTGACCGTCGTCGCCGTCCACGGCGCCCTCGTCGCCGGGACGGCCACCACGGTCCGCACCCGCGTCGACGAGGTCCTCGACGGGGCGAGCCGCGTCGTCGTCGACCTGTCGGGCACCACCCGGCTGGACTGCCACGCCCTCGGCGCCCTGCTGGCCCTCGCCGGGCGCGCCCGGCGCCGCGGGGGGGGCGCGGGCCGGGCCCCCCCCCCCCCCCCCCGCGCCCCCGCCGCCGCCCTCGACGACGTCCAGCTCGCGGCCGGGCAGGGACCGGTCCCGGCCGTCCTGGACGGCGCCGGCCCCGTC
>NZ_JBEUEI010000038.1:0-31370 GCF_041020755.1 Kineococcus terrestris
GGGCCCCCCGGCGGCCCCCCGCCCCCCGCAGCCCGCCCCGCAGGGCGCCCCCCCCCCCCCACCCCCCCCCCCCCCCCCCCCCCCCCCCCCCCCCCCCCCCCCCCCCCCCCCCCCCCCCCCCGAGGCGCGGGGACGGGGCCGGCGGTGAGCGTCGACGTCGTCGACGAGAGCTCCTTCGCCGAGGAGCGCGGGGTCGACACCACCGAGGTCTCCGAGCTGGCCCGCTACGTCCTGGACGCCCTGCGCGTGCACCCGCTGGCGGAGCTGTCGGTCCTGCTCGTCGACGAGGAGGCGATGGCCCGCCTGCACGTGCAGTGGATGGACGAGCCGGGCCCCACCGACGTCATGTCCTTCCCGATGGACCAGCTGCGGCCCGGCCGCGAGGGCGCCACGTCCGAGCCGGGGCTGCTCGGCGACGTCGTCGTGTGCCCGCAGGTGGCCGCGGCGCAGGCCGCCGCGTCCGGGCACGCCACGGCCGACGAGGTCCTGCTGCTGGTGACCCACGGGATCCTGCACCTGCTCGGCTACGACCACGCCGAGCCGGAGGAGGAGCGGGAGATGTTCACCCTGCAGCGGCGCCTGGTGCTGGGCTTCCTGGCCCGCATCGGCCGCCCGGGCGACCCCACCCCCACGGTCGGGCACCGCGCGCTGCCCGGCACCGGGCCCGACGCGCGGGGCTGAGCGGCGTGGGAGCCCCCGCCGTCCCCCTGCTGCTGCTGGCGCTGCTGCTCGTGGTGCTGGCGGGGCTGGTCGCCGCGGCCGAGTCGGCGCTGGCGGGCACCTCGCGCCGGCGCGCGCGCGAGCTGGAGGCCGAGGGCCGCCGCGGCGCGCGGGCCCTGGGCTCGGTCCTGGACAGCGCCGCGCCCGTCCTGACGGTCTGCACGCTGCTGCGGGTGGTCGCCCAGACCCTGGCCGCGGTGTGCGTGACCGTCGTCGTGGCCACCTGGGTCGACGGGTGGGGGCTGGTGCTGCTGCTGGCCGGGCTGGGCATGGCCGCCCTGGACTTCGTGCTGGTGGGCGTGGGCCCGCGCACCCTGGGCCGCCTGCACGCCGAGACGGTCGGGCGCCTGGCCGCGCCCGTGCTGGGCCCGCTGGCCCGCGTGCTGGGGCCGCTGGCGCAGCTGCTGGTCCAGGTCGGCAACGCCGTCACCCCGGGCCGGGGACTGCGGCACGGCCCGTTCGGCTCCGAGGCCGAGCTGCGCGAGATGGTCGAGCTGGCCGGGGAGAGCGGCGTCGTCGAGGCCGGCGAGCAGCGCATGATCGACTCGGTCTTCGAGCTGGGCGACACCCTGGTGCGCGAGGTGATGGTCCCGCGCACCGACGTCGTGTCCACCCGCCGCGGCACCGGCCTGCACGAGGTGGAGGAGCTGCTGCTGCGCTCGGGGTTCTCGCGCGCGCCCGTGGTCGGCGACGACGCCGACGACGTGCTGGGCGTGGTCTACCTCAAGGACGTCGCCGGCCGCTTCCACGCCGACCCGGCCACCGCGCGCGCCACGACGGCCGAGGAGGTCGCGCGCCCGGCGGTGTTCGTGCCCGACAGCCTGCCGGTGGACGACCTGCTGCGGCAGCTGCAGCGCGAGCAGACGCACGTGGCAGTGGTCGTCGACGAGTACGGCGGCACGGCCGGCCTGGTGACCATCGAGGACGCGCTGGAGGAGATCGTCGGCGAGATCGCCGACGAGCACGACCGCGCCGCCCCGGACGTCGAGCCGCTGGAGGACGGCGGGTTCCGCGTCCCGGCGCGGCTGGTGCTGGACGAGGTCGGGGAGCTGTTCGGCCTGGAGGTCGCCGACGACGAGGTGGACACGGTCGGCGGGCTGCTGGCCAAGGCGACCGGCGAGGTCCTCGTACCGGGCGCCGCCGCCACCGCGCAGGGCCTGCACCTGCGGGCCGAGGGCCGAGCGGGGCGCCGCAACCGGGTGCGGACGGTCCTGGTCCACCGCGCCGAGGCGGAGACCGGGGACGGCCCGGAGCACGACGAGCACGGACGGGCCGCCGGTGCGACGGCGGCGGGAGCGCGAGCGGGGGGCGACGGTGGCTGACACGACGAGCGGTGCGGCGGGCGGCGGTGCGGCGGGAGGTGCCGGTGCGCACCGGTCCGGTTTCGCCTGCCTCGTGGGGCGCCCGAACGCGGGCAAGTCCACGCTGACGAACGCGCTGGTGGGGCAGAAGGTCGCCATCACCTCCTCGCGGCCGCAGACCACCCGGCACACGGTGCGCGGCATCGTCAGCCGCCCGGACGCCCAGCTGGTGCTGGTGGACACCCCCGGCCTGCACCGCCCCCGCACCCTGCTGGGGCAGCGCCTGAACGACCTGGTCCACGAGACGCTCGCCGAGGTCGACGTCGTGGCGTTCTGCGTGCCGGCCGACCAGCGGATCGGCCCGGGCGACCGGTTCATCGCCGAGGCGCTGGCCGCCGCCCCGCGCTCGGCGAAGGTCGCGCTGGTGACCAAGACGGACACCGTGCCCAAGCAGCGGGTGGCCGAGCAGCTGCTCGCGGTGAGCCGGCTGGGCGAGGAGCTGCTGGGCGGCTTCGCCGACGTCGTGCCCGCCTCCGCGGTGACCGGCGAGCAGGTCGACGTCGTCGCCGACGTGCTGCTCTCGCACCTGCCGGAGGGCCCGCGGCTGTACCCGGACGGGGAGCTGACCGACGAGCCGGAGCAGGTGATGATCGCCGAGCTCGTGCGCGAGGCCGCCCTGGAGGGCGTGCGCGACGAGCTGCCGCACTCGCTGGCGGTCGTGGTGGACGAGCAGGTCGAGCGCGAGGACGGCGTCCTGCAGCTGTACGTGCTGCTGTACGTGGAGCGCGAGAGCCAGAAGGGCATCGTCATCGGCCGCGGCGGCGCGCGGCTGAAGGACGTCGGCACCCGCGCCCGCCGCCAGGTGGAGGCCCTGCTGGGCACGCGCGTGCACCTGGACCTGCGCGTGAAGGTCGCCAAGGACTGGCAGCGCGACCCCAAGCAGCTGCAGCGCCTCGGCTTCTGAGGCGCCGGCGCGGGGTCGGCGCGGGGGCGGCGCGGTGGGGGGTCCGGTGGACGGCGCGGCGCGGGGCGCGCCGGGGAGCCCGGGGGGCGGGCGCCCGCGCGCGCCCCGGCCGGCGCCGCCGTGGTGGCGCACCCGGCTGACCGCGCGCGACGTGCGCGACGGGCTGTGGTCGCTGGTGCCCACGGCGTTCGCGCTGGGGGTCAGCGCGGCGCTGGTGCCGGGGGTGCGGGTCGCCTCCCCGCTGTGGCTGCTGGGGGCGGCCGCGGTGCTGGGCGTGGGCGACTTCCTCGTGCGCCCGGTCCTGGGCCCGCTGGTGGCCGTGACCGGCCCGCTGGTCACGGTGCTGCTGGGCGTGGCCGTGCAGCTGCTGCTGCTGCACACCGCCCTGACGGTCGTGCCCGGTCTGGAGCTGACCTCGATCGGCGCGCTGTGGCAGGTGTACCTGTGGACGGGGCTCGTGGGCGTCGCCTCGCGCTGGGTCGTCGGCGCCGGCGACAGCCGGTGGGTGGCGCGCGAGCTGCTGCGCCGCCACCCGCACCGCGCCGCGGGCGACCTGCCGCCGGGGCTGCTCGTCGTGCAGGTCGACGGCCTGTCGCTGCCGCTGCTGCGCTTCTGCCTGCAGGCGGGGACCACGCCGACGCTGGCGCGCTGGCTGCGCACCGGCACCCACCGCGCGGCCGGCTGGCGCGCCCAGCTGCCCTCGACGACACCGGCCGCGCAGGCGGGGATCCTGCACGGCACGAGCGAGGAGGTGCCGGCCTTCCGCTGGTGGGACCCGCACCTGCGCCGCGTCCTGGTCGCCAACCGGCCCGCGGACGCGGCCATCCTGGAGGAGCGCGCCCGCGCCGCCGGAAGGGCCGCCGGGCGCGCGGGCCTGCTGGCCGCCGACGGCGCCAGCGTCGGCAACGTCTTCTCCGGCGACGCCCCGCACGCGCACCTGGTCGTCTCGACCTCGCGCGCCGGCGGGTCGGGGCGGCCGTACCTGCGCTACGTCCTGCGGCCGTTCGTGCTGCTGCGCAGCGTCCTGCTGACCGTCGGGGAGGTCGTCAAGGAGCTGTACCAGGGCTGGCAGCAGCGGGTGCGCCGCGTGGAGCCGCGCATCCCGCGCCGCGGCTGGTACGTGCTGCTGCGGGCGCTGACGAACGCGGTGCTGCGGGACCTGAACATCGCCCTGGTGGCCGAGCACCTGGCCCAGGGCCGTGCCGTCGTGTTCGTCGACTTCCTCGACTACGACGAGGTCGCCCACCACGCCGGGGTGGCGCGCGCGGAGTCGCTGGACGCGCTCGCGGGCGTCGACCGGGCCCTGAACACGCTCGCCGAGGTCGCCGCGGCCGCACCCCGCGACTACCGCGTCGTCGTGCTCTCCGACCACGGCCAGGCGCAGGGCGCCACCTTCGAGCAGGTGTGCGGCCGCCGCGTGCAGGACGTCGTCGCGGACCTGCTGCACGCGCGCCCGGAGACGGCGTCCTCGACGGTGAGCACGGCGACGGGCGCGGAGGTGCGCGGGCGCGTGGACGTCCTCGTGCGCGACTTCGCCCCCAGCGGCACGGCGCAGCGGGCGGGCACGCGCCAGGAGCCGTCCTCGCGCGGCGCCGACGAGGTCGTCGTGGTCACCGCGGGCTGCACGGCCCTGCTGAGCGTGCCGGACGCCCCGGGCGGGCGGATGGACCTGGCGGCCCTGGGCGCCCGCTGGCCGGCCCTGGTGCCCGGCCTGCTCGCCACGCCCGGTGTCGGGTTCGTCGTGGGCCGGCGCGCCGGCGTCCCCGTCGCCCTGGGCCCGCGCGGCGAGCACGACCTCGTCTCGGGCGCGGTGCGCGGCAGCGACCCGCTGGCGGCCGTGGGCCCGCGCGCGGCCGGGGAGCTGGCCCGCGTCATGGGCTTCGCGACGGCCCCGGCGCTGCTGGTGCACTCCGCGGTGGACACCGTGACGGGGGAGGTGCACGCCTTCGAGGAGCAGGTCGCCTCGCACGGCGGGCTGGGCGGCTGGCAGAACGACGCCGTCCTCGTGCACCCCGCGGACTGGCCGCTGGACGGGGACCTGCTGGACCGCTCCGTGCCGGGCGAGGAGCAGCTCGTGGGGGCCGGTGCCGTGCACGAGCAGCTCGTGCGCTGGATGCGCCGCGCCGGTGTGCCCGTGGCCCCGGCCCCGGCGCCGGGGGAGCGGGACGGCGTCGTCGCGGAGGAGGGGGAGCGCGCGTGAGCGGGCAGCTGCGGTGGCTGGGCCACTCGACCGTCGTCGTCGACGTGGAGGGGGTGCGCGTGGTCACCGACCCGGTGCTGCGCGCGGGCCTGGCGCACCTGCGCCGCCGCCAGCCGGTGCCGGCCGCCGACCACTCCGCCCGCGCGCACGTCGCCGTCGTCTCGCACCTGCACCACGACCACTGCGACGTCGCCTCGCTGCGCGCGCTGGACGCGGACTGGGTCGTCGCCCCGCCGGGGGCCGCGCGCTGGCTGCGGCACCGGCTGCGCCCCGTCGGCAGCCGCGTCGTGGAGGCGGGCGCCGGCCAGACCGTCCACCTGCCCGTGCGCGCCTTCGACGGCTCGCGCCGCGAGGTGGCCGTCACCGCGCTGCCCGCCCACCACGACGGCGGCCGCACCCTGGCCCTGCTGACCGGCGCGCCCCGCGACGCGGCCGCCGTCGGCCACCTGCTGGAGGTCCCGCGCGCCGACGGGGTGCCCGTGACGGTGTGGGCGCTGGGCGACACCGGCCCCTTCCCCGGCCTGGAGGACGCCGTCCTGGCGCAGCTGCGCGCGCGCCGCGCGGTGGCCGTGGACGGCGGCCCGGCCCCGGGTCACGAGGGTGGCCCGGACGTGGCGCTCGTGCCCGTGGGCGGCTGGGGCCACACCCTCGGCGAGCACCACCTGGACCCGCGCCAGGCCGCGCGGGTCGTGGCGCGCGTGCGCCCGGCCCTCGCCGTGCCGGTGCACTGGGGGACGCTGGCGCCGGTCGCGCTCGGGCGCACGATGGGCGACCGCTGGTGGGCGCCGGGACGCCACTTCGCCGACCGCCTGGCCCGCCGCTCGGACGTGCGGGCCGTCGTGCTGCGCCCCGGTCAGGTCCTGCCTTTCGACCGCGCCCCCGCGGCACCCCCGCCCCCCGGGGCCTGAGCCCCCGCGGCGACACGCGGACCGGTCCCGCCGATCCGCGCGTGCGCCGGGCCCTTCGCGGGTACCGTCGCAGGGACACCCGCTGACACCGGGTCCCGACGGGAACGGGGGAGTCATGGCCCAGGCGTTCACCTTCCTCACGGCGCTGCTCGACCACGAGCAGCGGGCGCTCGTGGTCAGCACCGACGACGGCCGCGTGCTGTCGCGGCTGGCGCTGAGCGACCCGCCCGCGCACGGCTACTACGAGCCGGTCCAGCTCGACGCGGCGCTGGCCGACCTGGGCCTGCGCGCGGTCGGCTGCTGGCTGCGCGACGGCGACGGCGGGGCCGTCGCCGACGTCCGGCCGCTGGGCGAGCAGATGCCCGACCCGCGCCCGGTCTGAGGCCCGGCCCGGGCGCGGGGGTCCGCGCGCCGTCCGCTCACGCCCGGTGACGCCGCGCGCCGCGGTCGGCTGCCCGGGGCACCCTGGTTTGACACGGCTCCCCCCTCGGCCTTTGATGGTGCAACCATCCAGAGCGGCCGAGAGACCTGGCTCGACGACGCCGCAGCAACCTCCGGGCCCTCGGGCCCGGGCACGGTGCTCACGCCAGGACCGATGGAGGAGCCGAGTTGCCCCCTGGTCCCGCGACCGCGCACGAGACCGCGCCCGAGCGCGCTCCCCGCACCGCCGCCACGGCCCCCACGGACGCGGCGACCACCGCGCGCGCCGACGCCCTGCAGCCCGCCGACGTGGTCCTGCGCGGGGTCGGGCGCTCCTTCGGCACGGCCCGCGGCACCCACCGGGTGCTGGCCGACGTCGACCTCGTCGTCGAGGCCGGGTCCACCGTCGCCCTCCTCGGCGCCTCCGGCAGCGGCAAGTCCACGCTGCTGCGCCTGGTCGCCGGCCTGGACCTGCCCACCGCGGGCGAGGTCGCGGTCGGCGGTGAGGCGGTGCGCGACGTCAGCGACCGCTGCGCCGTCGTCTTCCAGGAGCCGCGCCTGCTGCCCTGGCGCGACCTGGCCGGCAACGTCGCCCTCGGCCTGCCGCGCGGCACCCCGCGCGCCGAGGGCCGCGAGCGCGTCGCCCACCAGCTCGAGACCGTCGGCCTGGCCGACTTCGCCGGGCACCGCCCGCGCCGCGTCTCCGGCGGCATGGCCCAGCGCGCGGCGCTGGCGCGCGCCCTGGTGCGCCGGCCCGGCGTGCTGCTGCTCGACGAGCCGTTCGCGGCGCTGGACGCGCTGACCCGGCTGAAGATGCAGGACCTCCTCGACGACGTCCAGCGCGGCACGGGCGCCACGACCCTGTTCGTCACCCACGACGTCGACGAGGCCCTGCACCTGGCCGACCGCGTCCTCGTGCTCGGCACCCCCGAGGGTGCCGAGGGCGCCCGCGTGGTGCGCGACCTGCGCGTGGCGGCGCCCCGCCCCCGCGACCGCGGCGACGCCGAGCTGGCCGCCCACCGCGTGGAGCTCCTGGAGCTCCTCGGCGTGCCCCGGCACGCCTGACCCGCCCCCCTCACCACCGCTCCACCCCCCCCGCAGCGCCGGTCCGTCCCGGACCGCCGCTCGTCCCTGCCTGGAGGAACCCCGTGCTGCGCACCCCCCGTCCCCTCGCCCGCCGCACCGCCCTCGGCCTCGCCCTCGGCGGCGTCGCGCTCGGTGCCGCCGCCTGCGTGCAGGGCGAGGACAGCACCGGCGCCGTCGCCACCGAGGGCGCCGGCTCCGGCTCGGGTTCCGGCGGCGGCGACACCGTCCGCCTGGACTACGCGCTCTACAACCCGCTGAGCCTGGTGGTGCGCGAGCAGCGGATCCTCGAGGACGCCGGCCTGACGGTCGTGTGGGAGCAGTCGCTGGGCAGCAACCGCGCCAACGAGTTCCTGCGCAACGACAACCTCGACGTGGCCTCCACCGCGGGCTCGGCCGTCCTGCAGGCCCGCGCGAACGGCTCGCCCGTGCAGACGATCGCCGTGTACTCCCAGCCGGAGTGGACGGCGCTGGTCGTCGGCGCGGACTCCCCGATCACCGACGTGGCCGGTCTGCGCGGGACGCGGATCGCCGCCACCACCGGCACGGACCCGTACTTCTTCCTCCAGCAGGCGCTGGCCGAGGCGGGCCTGTCGGGCGCCGACGTGGAGATCGTCAACCTGCAGCACCCGGACGGCCGCGCGGCGCTGGAGCGCGGCGACGTGGACGCGTGGGCGGGCCTGGACCCGAACATGGCGGCCTCGGAGCTGACGGTGGGCTCGCGCCTGCTGTACCGCAACGTCGACTTCAACACCTACGGGATGCTCAACGCGCGCGAGCAGTTCATCGAGGAGTCCCCGGAGCTGGCGCAGCAGGTCGTCGACGCGTACGCGCAGGCGCGCGCGTGGGCGCTGGAGAACCCGGCCGACCTGCAGGCCCTGTACGCCGCCGAGGCGCAGCAGGAGGACGAGGTCGCCGCGCTGGTGCTGGAGCGCACCAGCTTCGTCGACCTGGAGCCGGGCGACGCGCAGGCGCAGGTCCTGGAGGCGATCGTCCCGCTGATGGTCGAGACCGGTGACGTGCGCTCGGAGGAGGAGGCCCGCACGGCGCTGGAGGGCCTGTTCGCCCCGCAGTTCGCGCAGGCGGCGTCCTCGTGAGCGCCCTGAGCGGGACGCAGGCGCCGCCGCGGGAGCCCGCCGCGGAGGGCGCCCGGCGCCGGGTGCCGGCGGCCGCGTGGGCCCTGGGCGCGGTCGTGCCGCTGCTCCTGCTGGCGGCGTGGCAGCTCAGTTCGACGCTGGGGGTGTTCAGCCGCTACCAGCTGCCGCCGCCGCTGGACGTGCTGCGCGCGGCGGGGGACATGTGGTCCACCGGCGCGCTGCAGGCCAACGTCGCGATCAGCGTGCAGCGCGTCGCGCAGGGCTTCGCGGTCGGCGCCGGGCTCGGGGTCGTGCTGGGCGGGTTGACGGGCCTGTCGCGCCTGGCGGACCGGATGCTGTCGCCGATGTTCGGTGCGCTGCGGGCGGTGCCGTCGCTGGCGTGGGTGCCGCTGCTGGGGCTGTGGATCGGGCTGGGGGAGACCCCGAAGATCGTCCTCATCGCCATCGGCGCCTTCTTCCCCGTCTTCACGACGGTCTACTCCGCGCTGAGCCACCTCGACCCGGCGATGGTGGAGGTGGGCCGCGCCTACGGGCGCCGGGGCCTGCGGCTGTTCACCGAGATCCTGCTGCCGGCGACGGCCCCCTCGCTGCTGTCCGGGCTGCGGCTGGGCCTGGCGCAGAGCTGGCTGTTCCTCGTGGCCGCCGAGATCATCGCCTCCTCGGTCGGGCTGGGGTTCCAGCTGATCAACGGGCAGAACCAGGGCCGCACCGACCAGATGCTGCTGGCGATCGTCCTGCTGGCCGTCCTCGGCAAGCTCAGCGACGTCGTCCTGGGGCTGGTCGAGGCCCGGGTCAAGGCGAGCCGCGGCTGAGGCGCCCGCCCGCGCCCGAGGTGCCGGGGACCGGGGAGCGGTGCAGGCTGGGCGCGTGAGCGAACCCACCACCGGCACCCCCGACCCCGCCGTGGACCCCGATGGCGACCCCGGCGAGCTGAACCCCCGCGACCTGCGCGGGGAGGAGACCGGCGACGGCGCGGACACCTCCCGCGACGGCGGCGAGGCCCCCGACACCGACGCCGACCCGGAGCAGCTGAACCCCCGCGACGGCACCTGAGATCCCGCCCGTTCCCGACGCGCCCCCCGCCCCCCGGGCGGGGGGCGCGCGTGCGCCGGACGGGTGGAAGCCGTCGCAGGAGCGACCCGGGGACGTCAACCCCGCCCCGCGGACGGCCGACGGGGACGGGGTGGAGAACACCGCGCGCACGCCCGAGGTGGCGACCCCCCGCGCCGTCGCGGCGACGACGGGGTTCCTCTACCTGCTGGGCGCGACCGCGGTGCTGTGCGTCGTGCTGGCCGGCGCCGCCCGCGGCTGGAGCGGGACGGTCCTGGCCGCCGTCGTCGTCGTGGCGGCGGCCGTGGGCGCCGGGTGCCTGTGGCGCGGGCGGTTCCTGCCGCGCTGGACCTGGCACGTCCTCGTCGGCGGCGGCACCGGCCTCATCACGACCGTCGTGCTCGCCGCGCCCGACACCGCCTCCTCCGTGGCCCTGGCCGGGATCTACGCGTTCGTCGCCCTGGACGCGTTCTTCTTCTTCGCCCCCCGCCCGGCGCTGCTGCACCTGGGCGCCGCGCTGACCGCCGGCAGCCTGGCCCTGGCGGCGCGCCCGGGGCTGGACGCGGGCGCGGTCGCCGCCCAGGACGTCGTGCTGGTCGGGGTGGCGGCGGTCGTGGGGGCGCTCGTGCGGCGCGCCTCCAGCGCCAGCCGCGACTCCCTGACGGGCCTGCTGAACCGCCGCGGGTTCGGCGACGCCCTGCGCGCGGCCGTCCCCGACGCCGCCCGGGGGCGGGGCCTGTCCGTCGTCCTGCTGGACCTGGACCACTTCAAGGCCGTCAACGACACCGGCGGGCACGCCGCCGGCGACGACCTGCTGCGCGCGGTCACCACCGCCTGGCGGGCCCTGGTCCCCGCCGGCGCCCTGCTCGGCCGCTACGGCGGCGACGAGTTCGCCGTCCTGCTGCCGGGGCACGACGGCGCGGCGGCGCTGGCCCTGGCCGAGCGGCTGCGCCTGGCCGCCGCCCCGGCCGGCGTGTCCGTCGGCGTGGCGCAGCTGCGCCCCGGCGAGAGCGGGGCGGACCTCGTGCGCCGCGCCGACGTCGCCCTGTACGAGGCCAAGGACGCCGGGCGCGGGCGGTGCGCGCTCGCCGGCGACGGGGACGTCGCCCTCGCGCACGACCTCGCGCTCGCCCTGGAGCGCGGCGAGGTGCGGGTGCACTACCAGCCGGTGGTGGCGCTGCCGGGCGCGCAGGTGCTGGGGGTGGAGGCCCTCGTGCGCTGGGACCGGCCCGGGCACGGTCCCGTGCCGCCGCTGGAGCTGGTGCGGGCCGCCGAGCGGCACGGCCTGGTCGGCGCGCTCGGCGCGCACGTGGTCCGCCGCGCCTGCGAGGACGCGGTGGCCCTGCGCGCCGCGGCGGGCCGGGACCTGTTCGTCACCGTCAACGCCTCCGGGCGCGAGCTGACCGCCCCGGGGTACGCCGACGGGCTGGCCGCGGCGCTGCGGGCGGCGGGCCTGCCGCCGGCCGCGCTCGTCGTGGAGGTCACCGAGACGCTGCTGGAGGCGGAGTCCGCGAGCGCCCTGGCGGCCCTGGAGCAGGTCCGCGCCCTGGGCGTCGCGGTCGCCGTCGACGACTTCGGCACCGGGTGGTCCTCGCTGCACCGCCTGGACGTGCTGCCCGTCAGCCACCTGAAGCTGGACCGCTCGTTCGTGCGCGACCTGGCCTCCTGCCCGCAGCGCGTGCGCCTGCTGCGCGGCGTCGTCGCCCTGGCCGAGGCCCTGGCGCTGCGGCTGGTCGCCGAGGGCGTGGAGACCGCGGAGCAGCGCGACGTGCTCCTGGCGCTGGGCTGCCCGCTGGCGCAGGGCTACCTGTTCGGCCGGCCGGCGCCGCTGGCGGAGGTGCTGGCGGCGGTGGGCGCGGTGGCCGCCGGGCCGGTCTCCTCCCGCACGTAGGGCCGCCCCTCGGCACGGACGGCGCTGGAGGAGGATCCACGTCGTGTCCCGCGACATCCGCCTGCCGGACGGCCAGTGGTGGACCGTCCGCACCGGGATCTTCTCCTGGATCGTCGGCACCCTGGCGGCGACCGCCCGCGATCGCGACCTGGCCGCCCACCTGCGGGAGGTCGACGAGGAGGACCTGCCGCTCCTGGACCTGACGGCCCTGCCCGCCGACCAGCGCGCGGAGCTGGTCGAGCTGGTCCGCGCGCTGCCCGCCGTCGCGCGGGATCACCTGCCGCCGACGGCGGACCACGAGGCCGTCGGCCGCTCGCTCGCCGACCTGGTGGACCGCCTGCCGCCCGCGGGGAGCGCCCGCGCGGTCCGTCCCCGTGGTCCGTCGCCGGACGCCCGCTCTTCCTGACGCCGTCCCCGTCGGTGGGGCACACTGCAACCGTGGCGACACGGACAGTCACTGGGCGGTGCCCGTGAGCGCCGGCGAGGGGGTGCGCGCCGCGCGCGAGGCGCCCGGCGCCGAGCTGCTGCAGCTGGCCGCCATGGCGGCGGGCCTGGGGCAGATGGACCTGCGCCGGGCCCTGCGCAGCGTCACCGACGCCGGGGTCAGCATGACGGGCGCGCAGTACGGCGCCTTCTTCTACTCCGGCGAGGACGCCCAGGGCGGCCGCTTCGACCTCTACACGGTCTCCGGGGAGTCCGCGGGCGCCTTCCCCGACCGGGTGCCCCTGCGGCACACGGCGATGTTCTCCCCGACCTTCTCCGGCGCGCAGGTCGTCCGCAGCCCGGACGTGCTGCGCGACCCCCGCTACGGCGCCAACGCCACGGCCGGGCTGCCCGCGCAGCACCCCGGCGTGCGCAGCTACCTCGCCGTGCCGGTGACGACGCCCGACGCCCGCGTGATCGGCGCGATGCTGTTCGCCCACCGCGAGCCCGGGCACTTCGACGAGGGCGCCGAGATCGCCGCCCGGGCCGTCGCCGCGCACGCGGCCGCGGCGGTGGAGAACGCCCGGCTGCTCGGCCAGGCGCACCGGGCGCGCCGGGAGGCCGAGGACACCGCCCAGCGCCTGCAGCTGCTGCAGGACGTCACGGCGCTGCTGTCGACGGCCGCCTCCACCGCCGAGATCGCGGCGCGGGTCCCCGAGGCCCTCACCGACGCCCTGGGCTGCACGGGCGCCCACCTGCTCCTGCTGGACCCCGACGCCGGCGCGCTGGCCGGCGTGCACTCGTCGGTCACGCCGGCCGGTGTGCACCGCACGCCGGTCCGGCTGCCGCTGAGCGCGTCGTCCCCCTCCACGCACGCGGTGCTCACCGCGGCGCCCGTCTCCTCCAGCGGCGCGCACCTGCGGGCCTGGCCGGGGCTGCGCGGTGTCGAGATGCCCGGCGTGGAGGCCGCCCACGCGGTGCCGCTGCTGGACCGGGCGCGCCGGCCGCTGGGCGCCCTGACCGCTACCTGGAGTGACGCGGCCGTCCTCGACACGGGGGTCACGGACCTGCTGGCCGCGGTCGCCGGGCAGGTCGCCCAGGCGCTGGAGCGCACCCGCCTGTACGACGCGCAGCAGGAGGCCCAGCAGCGGCTCACCGAGTCCGTCGAAGCGCTGTCGACGCTGGCCCGCGACCTGCAGAGCGGGCTGCTGCCCCGGCGGCTGCCGGAGCTGGAGCGGGTGCGGGTGGCCGTGGGCTACCTGCCGGCCGTGGCCGCCGCCGAGGTCGGCGGCGACTGGTTCGACGTCGTGCCCGGCACCGGGGAGCACGTCACCTTCGTCATCGGCGACGTGCAGGGGCACAACACCACCGCCGCGGGCCTCATGGGGCAGCTGCGCACGGCGGTGCGGGCCTACGTCAGCGAGGGGCACGACCCGGCCACCGCGCTGGCCCGCACCAACTCGGTCCTGCTCCAGCTGGACACCGGTCTGTTCGCCACCTGCTGCCTGGTGCGGCTGGACCAGGGCAGCGGCGAGGTGGTCACGGCCCTGGCCGGCCACCCGCCCCCGCTGCTGCTGGGCCCCGGCGGCGAGGTCACCGAGCTCGACGCCCCCGCCGGCACCGCCCTGGGCGTCACCGACGACGCCGTCTACGAGGTCGGGCGCTGCCAGCTCACCGGCCGCAGCCGCCTCGTGCTCTACACCGACGGCGTCGTCGAGGCCGCCCCCGAGGGCAGCGACCTGGGGCTGGCGACGGTGGCGCACGTGCTGCGCACCCACCGGGACGCCTCGTGCGAGGAGCTCGTCAGCGCCGTCACGGCCGCCATCCCGCACCGGCTGACCGACGACGCCGCGCTGCTGGTCCTCGACTACAGCGGACCGCGCGTGCAGCACGCCGAGGCCGGCACGGCGCTGGCCGCCGACCTGCGCGCCGTCGCCGAGGCGCGCCGGTTCCTGCTGCGGACGCTGCGGAGCTGGGGCGTCGACGAGGACGTCACCGCCGGCGCGGAGCTGGTCGTGAGCGAGCTGGTGACCAACGCCGTCACCCACACCGGCAGCCCGCCGCACCTGCACCTGAGCCACCTCGGCGACACCGGCCACCTGCGCGTGGCCGTCAGCGACGGCTCCACCCGCCACCCCGCGGCGCGCGCCGCGGGCCCGGACGCCCTGGGCGGGCGGGGCCTGGCGATCGTCGAGGCCCTCGCCGAGCGCTGGGGGGTCAGCGACCAGGGCGAGGGGAAGGTCGTGTGGGCGCGGCTCGCCCTGCCCTGACCCGCCCCGGCGCGCGGGCCCCGGGGGCCCCGGGAGCCGTCGTCAGCCGGCCGGCACCACGTCGAGGAGGACCTCCACGTCGCCGGCGACCTCCGGGGTGCCGGCGCTGACCCGGCCCACGAGCCGGTAGGTGCCCGGCGCCGGGTCGAGGAGGGTGACGAACCACGCGGTCTGGTCCTCCAGGTCGCCGGCGCGCGCGTGGGCGGGCAGCGAGGACTCCCACGTCGTCCAGTCGACGGCCACCAGCTCCCCGTCCGCCCCGTCCACCGCGGTCACGGGCGCCGGCGCCGCCGCCAGCGTCCCGGTGACCGACCCGCCCGCCGGGTCTTGCAGGTGCAGGCGCACGTGCACGACGTCGCAGGGGGCCAGGCCGCGGGCCTCGTACCCGGCGAGGTTCCGCACGCTGGCACCCACCCCCGGACCGCCGGCCGCACCGCCCAGCGCCGGCGCGGGGGAGCCACCGGCGCTCAGGGGCCGGGCGCGCACGACGACGTCGACCGGGCCCGCCCCCTCGCCGGTGCTGCACCCGGGCACGCCGTACGGCGCCGCGCCCGGTTCCCCGGGCCCGCCGTCGCCGGGCAGCAGGGAGCCGGCCAGCGCCCCGGCGGTCAGCAGCGCGCCGAGGACCAGGCCGTGCCGCACCAGGTCGCGGCGCGGGCCCCGTCCCGCCGCCGTGCTCCCCGCGTCCACGGGCCCAGTGTCGCCCGGCGCCCCGCGCGCGGCCCGTCCACGCCCCGCGTGGACGGGGCGCGCGCCGGGCGCGTACGGTGCTGGACGTGGCTCGACGGGAGACCCTGCTCCTTCGTCGCCGCGTCGGGGCCAGCTAGGCCGGTCTCCCCGCCGCGGGACCTCGTCGTGCGCGCCGGCCGCCCCGCAGCCAGCCCACCCGAGGAGCAGAACCGTGGACAACCCGCAGACCGCGTCGCCGATGCCGGTGCACAAGTACCGCCCGTTCCACGAGCAGATCACCGTCGACCTGCCCGACCGCACGTGGCCGACCCAGCGCATCGAGCGCGCCCCCCGCTGGTGCGCCGTCGACCTGCGCGACGGCAACCAGGCCCTCATCGACCCGATGAACACCGAGCGCAAGCTGCGCATGTTCCAGCTGCTGGTGCAGATGGGCTACAAGGACGTCGAGGTGGGTTTCCCCTCGGCCAGCCAGACCGACTTCGACTTCGTGCGCACCCTGATCGAGGACGACCTGATCCCCGACGACGTGCGCATCCAGGTGCTGACGCAGTCGCGCGAGCACCTCATCGAGCGCACCTTCGACGCGATCCGCGGGGCCAGGCAGGCGATCGTCCACCTGTACAACTCCACCTCGGTGCTGCAGCGGCGCGTGGTGTTCGGGATGGACGAGGACGGCATCGTCGACCTGGCGCTGCAGGGCGCGCGGCTGTGCAGGAAGTTCGAGGAGACCGTCCCCGGCACGACCGTCTACTACGAGTACTCCCCGGAGAGCTACACCGGCACCGAGCTGGAGTTCGCCCGGCGCGTGTGCGACGCGGTGGTCGAGGTCTTCGAGCCCACGCCCGAGCGCAAGGTGATCGTGAACCTGCCGGCCACCGTGGAGATGGCGACGCCGAACGTGTACGCGGACTCCATCGAGTGGATGTCGCGGAACCTGGCGCAGCGGGAGAACATCGTCCTCTCCCTGCACCCGCACAACGACCGCGGCACCGCCGTGGCCGCCGCCGAGCTGGGGTACCTGGCCGGCGCCGACCGCATCGAGGGCTGCCTGTTCGGCAACGGCGAGCGCACCGGCAACGTCTGCCTGGTCACGCTGGGGATGAACCTGTTCAGCCAGGGGATCGACCCGCAGGTCGACTTCTCCGACATCGACGGGATCCGCCGCACCGTCGAGCACTGCAACCAGCTGCCGGTGCCCGAGCGCCACCCCTACGGCGGCGACCTCGTCTACACGGCCTTCTCCGGCTCCCACCAGGACGCCATCAAGAAGGGCCTGGAGGCGATGGAGCGCGACGCCGCGGCCGCCGGCAAGAGCGTCGACGAGATCGAGTGGGCGGTGCCGTACCTGCCGATCGACCCCAAGGACGTGGGCCGCAGCTACGAGGCCGTGATCCGGGTGAACTCGCAGTCCGGCAAGGGCGGCGTGGCCTACCTGATGAAGACCGAGCACCAGCTGGACCTGCCGCGCCGGCTGCAGATCGAGTTCAGCCGCGTCGTGCAGGAGCGCACCGACGCCGCCGGCGGGGAGGTCACCGCGGCGGAGATCTTCTCGATCTTCTCCGACGAGTACCTGCCCTCGCCCAGCGGGACGCCGGACTGGGGCCGGTTCGCGCTGCGCGCCACCCGCTCGGCCAGCGAGGTCGACGGGACGGACGCCCTGGAGGTCGACCTCCTGGACTCCGGCCGGGCCACCACCGTCAGCGGCACCGGCAACGGCCCGATCGCCGCGTTCTGCGCGGCGCTGGCCGCCCTGGCCGACCGGCCCGTCGACGTGCGCGTCCTGGACTACGCCGAGCACGCCCTGTCCGCGGGCGGCGACGCCCGCGCGGCCGCCTACGTCGAGTGCGCCGTGGGGGACCGGGTGCTGTGGGGCGTGGGCGTCGACGCGAACATCACGACGGCCTCGCTGAAGGCGGTCGTCTCCGCGGTCAACCGCGCCCTGCGCTGACCGGCGGCTGAGCTGAGGGGGCGCCCCGGGCCGCCCGTGCGGCTCGGGGCACCCCCGCAGCTCGTGTCACGTTCAACCTCGTCGCTCGCGCGCCGCGACGCCGCCCGACCGATACAGTCGTGACTTCCAGTGATCGGGCACGTGCGGAGAGGGGTGGTGCGCGTGCGTCCCCCCGAGCCCGGCGACGTGGGCGGCTCTCCCGGGGCGTCCGCTGCCGGGGCGGTCGAGCACGTCACCGGTTTCGGGCCGTACGACCTGCTCGCCGAGTGGGCCCACCGCCTCTACCTCGACGGGTTCGGCGAGCGCGCCATCACCGCCGCCCGCGAGGGGCTGGCGTTCTGCGAGGCCGCCGGCGACGAGCGCACCGCCCGCTACCTGCAGTTCATCGCCGGCGTCGCCCTGCACCAGCTCGGCCGCGCCGCCGAGGCCAGCGAGGAGGCCGGGCACCTGCTGGACCGCCTCGGCACCGGCGCTGACCCCGTCTGGCGCGCCAAGGCGCTCGCGCTGCTGGCCGAGGCGCGCGTCGACCTCGGCCAGACCGCGCTGGCGATGGACCACCTCGCCGAGGGCCGGATGATCGTCTCCGCCCAGCCGCTGCGCACCTACGACCAGCTGTCGGCGACCATGTCGGTCGCCCTGGCGCTGCGCGCGCTGGCCCTGTTCGAGCCCGCCGACGAGCTCATGCGGCAGATGCTCGCCGCGACCTTCCCGCCCCCGCGCGTGCAGCTGAACGTCGCCCAGGAGGCCGCCGTCCTGCAGGTGTCGTGGGGGGCGATGCTGGAGGTGTCCGGGCGTCCGGACGAGGCGCGCGGGCACTACACCGCCGCCGGCTCCGTCATCGCCCGCATGCGTGCGCTGGCGCTGGAGGCCGGCTACCCGGAGATGCTCGCCCGCGCCGAGGCGCTGGAGGGCTTCGTCGCCCAGCGCGGCGGCGAGGACGTCCTGGCCGAGGCGCGGCTGCGCCCGGCGATGGCCGGGTTCCGGCTGCGCGAGGAGCTGGTGGAGACGCAGGTCGCCCGCGTCGGCCTCGCCCTGGCCGTCGCCGCCCGCGGCGGGCACGCCGAGGCCCGCGACCTGCTGGCCGCCGTGCGCCGCGCCTCCTCCACCACGCAGCTGGACGTGTGGGGCATGACGGCCATGGCCGCCGAGGCCCGCACCGCCGTCCTCGAGCACGGCGACCACCCCGGCGTCGAGGCGCTGCGGACCCTGTCGCGGATCGCCCTGGCCCGGCTGTGGGAGGACCGCGAGAGCCGCTTCGAGACCCTGCGCGACCGGGTGCGGCAGCGGGAGATGGCCGAGCAGCACGCCCGGCTCGGGCGCGCCTCCCTCGTCGACCCCCTCACGGGCCTGGGCAACCGCCGCCGGCTGCAGCAGGTCCTGGAGCGCCCCGACCGCCGCTTCAGCGCCGTCCTGCTCGACGTGGACGGCTTCACCGCCGTCAACGACGAGCACTCGCACGAGACCGGTGACGCCGTGCTGCGCGCGGTGGGCGCGCTGGTGGCCGACGCCGCGGGGGAGACGGGGGTCGTGGTGCGCTACGGCGGCGACGAGTTCGCGCTGCTGCTGCCCGCCGGCCCCGGCGGTGGCCCGGACCCCCTCGTGGTGGCCGAGAACCTGCTCGACGGGGTGCGCAAGGCGCCGTGGATCGACCTGGCGGTCGGGCTGCGGGTGACCGCCTCGGCCGGGGTGGCGGGCCCGGCGCCGGCCGCGGAGGCCCTGCGCGACGCGGACCTGGCCTGCACGGCCGCCAAGCGCGCCGGCCGCGACCGCGTCCACGTCGCCTGAGCCGCCACCTCGGACCCCGACCACCCGCCGTGATCTTGCACTGAGTCGCACGCGGACCGCGCAGGCCGAGGGCTTCGCTGGTGGGCGTGCGACTCAGTGCAAGATTACGGCGGGTGGGTCGTCGGTGAGGGTGCCGGGCGGCGCGGGGGCGGGCCCGTGTCGGGGGCGTGGGGGAGGATGCTCCGGTGAGCCCGGGCATCGCAGGACCGCGCAGCTACCGCGACG
Organism: Kineococcus terrestris; assembly: GCF_041020755.1. Taxonomy (NCBI): domain Bacteria; kingdom Bacillati; phylum Actinomycetota; class Actinomycetes; order Kineosporiales; family Kineosporiaceae; genus Kineococcus; species Kineococcus terrestris. The sequence goes on from NZ_JBEUEI010000038.1 coordinate 18,976, forward strand.
AGGCGGTCGTCCTGCGCACCGCCAAGCTCGGCGAGGCCGACCGCATCGTCACGCTCCTGACCCGCCACCACGGCCGGGTGCGCGCGGTCGCCAAGGGCGTGCGCCGCACCAGCTCCCGCTTCGGCGCGCGGGTCGAGCCGTTCACCCACGTCGACGTGCAGCTGGCCCGCGGCCGGTCCCTGGACGTCGTCACCCAGGTGGAGGTGATCGCCCCGCACGGCGAGGCGATCGCCGCCGACTACGGCCTCTACACCGCCGGGCACGCCCTGCTGGAGACCGCCGAGCGCTTCACCGAGGTGGAGGGCGAGCCCGCCACCCAGCAGTTCCTGCTGCTGGTGGGGGCGCTGCGGGCGCTGGCCCGCCGCGACCACGACGCGGTCCTCGTCCTGGACGCCTACCTGCTGCGCTCGCTGGCCGTGGCCGGCTACGCCGCCAGCTTCGCCGACTGCGCGCGCTGCGGCGAGGACGGCCCGCACCGGGCGTTCGCCGTCGCCGCCGGCGGGGCGGTCTGCGCCGCGTGCCGGCCGCCCGGTGCCGCCGCCCCCGACCCGCGCACCCTCGGCCACCTCGCCGCGCTGCTGTCGGGCGACTGGCCGACGGCCGAGGTCAGCGAGGAGCGCTGCCGCCGCGAGGGCAGCGGCCTGGTCGCCGCGTTCCTGCAGTGGCACCTGGAGCAGGGCATCCGCTCGCTGCGGCACGTCGAGCGCGAGGCTCCCGCGGGGGTGGCCGCACCCTCCTGACGCCGTCCCGACGCCGTCCCGACAGCGCCGCTCAGCCGGCCGCCGGGCCGCCCAGGTTCACCCCGGTCACCCGCCACGCGCCCGGCCCGCCCTCGACGAGCGTCACCGTCGCGTTGACGATCCGCTCCACCGTCGTGCCCGTCCACGCCAGCACCCCGAGCCGGATGAGCGTGCCGTGGCAGACGATCACGAGGTCGCGCCCGGCGTGCTCCCCGGCCAGCCGCTCGAACGCCGTCGCGCCGCGCGCGCCGACCACGTCGTCGGCCTCCATGCCCGGCCGCGACCCGTCGGGCCAGCGCTCGGCCAGCTCCATGAAGTCCATGCCCTCGGCCTCGCCGAAGTCCCGCTCCACCAGCGCGTCGTCCGTCCCGGTCAGCCGCAGGTCCGCGCCGGCCGCGACGATCTCGGCGGTCTCGCGGGCGCGGGCCAACGGGGAGCTGACCACCGCGTCCCACGCGCCGCCGGTGAACCAGGGCGCCAGCGCCCGCGCCTGCGCGCGGCCGGTGTCGTTGAGGGGCACGTCGGAGCGGCCCTGGAGCCTGCCGTGCAGGTTCCAGTCCGTCTCGCCGTGGCGGACGAGGGCGATGCGGGTCACGCGCCCCATCCTGCCCGCGCCCGTCCCGGCGTCCCGACCCGCCCGCCGTCCTGCGGCACGCCCGCGCCGCGGGCCGTGCCAAGCTCCTGCGTCGTGGAGACGCCAGCCCGCCGCACCGCCCTGGGCCGCCGCCGAGCCGCCGCGCGCACCCCGGACGCCGCCCGGCGCGTCGTGGAGCCCCCGCCGCCGCACCCGTCGGGCGCGCGGCCGCCGCAGCTGCCGCCGGAGCTGGTGCCCCGGCACGTGGCCGTCGTCATGGACGGCAACGGCCGCTGGGCCAACGCCCGGGGGCTGCCGCGCAACGAGGGGCACCGGCGCGGGGAGGCGTCGCTGCTGGACGTCGTGGCCGGCGCCATCGAGGTCGGCGTCACCCACCTGTCGGCGTGGGCGTTCTCGACGGAGAACTGGAAGCGCAGCCCCGACGAGGTCCGCTTCCTCATGGGGTTCAACCGCGACGTCATCCGCCGCCGCCGCGACGAGATGCACCGCTGGGGCGTGCGGGTGCGCTGGGCCGGGCGCCGTCCCCGCCTGTGGCGCAGCGTCATCAGCGAGCTGGAGGCCGCGGAGGAGCTGACGCGGGACAACGACGTCCTGACGCTGACGATGTGCGTGAACTACGGCGGGCGCGCGGAGATCGCCGACGCGGCCCGCGCCATCGCGCTGGAGGCCGCGGCCGGGCGCCTGGACCCCGCCCGCGTCGACGAGCGGACCGTGGCGCGCTTCCTCGACGAGCCGGACATGCCCGACGTGGACCTGTTCTGGCGCTCCAGCGGCGAGCAGCGCACGTCGGGGTTCCTGCCGTGGCAGGCGGCGTACGCGGAGATGGTGTTCTCCGACGTGCTGTGGCCGGACGTGGACCGGCGCGCGCTGTGGGCGGCGGTCGAGACGTACGCGCACCGCGAGCGCCGCTTCGGCGGGGCGTTGGACAAGCCCACCGACCCCGCCGCGCCGGACGACGCGCCGCCGGCCCCGTGAGCGTGCCGGGGCGGCTGGCCGCGCCGCTCGTGCGCGAGGTCCGCGGGACGCTGCGCTGGGGCGTGCAGCACGGGATGCCGCGCCTGGCGGTGCGCCGCGGCGCCCGCGCCGGGGACCTGCAGTCGCTGCTGCTGGCCGACCCCGCCACCTGGCGCGAGCCGTACGCCTTCCACGAGCGGGTGCGCGCCGCCGGCCCGCTGCTGACGGGCCGCTTCACGTGCATGAGCGCCTCGCACGCGGTGGTGCGCGAGGTGCTGACGAGCCCGGAGTTCGGCGTCGGCGCCCTGCACGACGCGCCCGTGCCGGTGCTGCGCCGGCCGCTGGCGTGGGCCTCGCGGGAGCGGCCCACCCACCCCGTCGAGCCGCCGTCGATGCTGGCGGTCGACCCGCCCGAGCACACCCGCTACCGGCGGCTGGTCTCCACGGTGTTCACGGCCCGCGCAGTGGAGGGCTTGCGCCCTCGGGTGCAGGAGCTGGCCGACGAGCTGCTCGACGAGCTGTCCGGCCGCGGTCCCGTCGTCGACGTGGTGGAGGACTACGCCCTGCGGCTGCCGCTGGCGGTGGTCGCGGAACTGCTGGGCGTGCCCGCGCACCGGCGCGAGCAGGTGCGCCGCTTCGAGGCGGGCGTGGCCGCCAGCCTGGAGGTCGCGGCCGGCTGGCGCGAGGTGCGGGCCGTCGACGCCGCGCTGCGCGGGTTCGACGCGTGGGTCGGCGAGCACCTGCAGCGCCTGCGCCGCGACCCCGGCGACGACCTGCTGAGCGGACTGGTCACCGTCACCGACGACGAGCACGGCGGGCAGCGGCTCAGCGAGCGCGAGCTGCGCGCCACCGCCGGCCTGCTGCTGGCCGCCGGGTTCGAGACGACGGTGAACCTGCTGGGGTCGGCGACGGCGCTGCTGCTGGCGCACCCGGACCAGCTCGCGGCGGCGCGCGCCGACCCGGGCCTGTGGCCGGGGGTCGTGGAGGAGTCGCTGCGGCTGGAGGCGCCCGTGCAGCTGACGTCCCGGCGCGCGCTGCGCGACACCGTCGTGGCCGGGCAGCCGGTGCGCCGCGGGACCCGCGTGGTGCTGCTGCTGGGCGCGGCCGGGCGCGACCCGGACGTGTTCGCCGACCCGGCGCGCTTCGACGTGCGCCGCCCCAACGCCCGCGAGCACCTGGCGTTCTCCGGCGGCCGGCACTTCTGCCTGGGCGCGCCGCTGGCCCGGCTGGAGGGGCAGGTGGGGCTGCGGGCGCTGTTCGAGCGGTTCCCGGACCTGCGGCCGGCCGCGGGGGCGCAGCGCACCGGCACGCGCGTGCTGCGCGGCTGGCGGCGCCTGCCGGTGCGGCTCGGCCAGGCCCGTCCCGCGGGTCGCGGGGAGCGCGGCGACGGGTCCGCCGGCCGCGGCGGGCACCTGCCGGACCCGCGGGAGGAGTCCTAGCCTGGGTCGGTGGAGCGGTCGTGGCCGCTGGTCGGCCGGGACGGGGAGCTGCGCGCGGTCGCGGCAGCCGTCCGGCCGGGCGCGGCCGGGGTCGTGGTGGCCGGCCCGGCCGGCGTCGGCAAGACCCGCCTCGTCCGCGAGGCGCTGGACCTGCCCGCCCGGCGCGGGGCGCGGGTGCTGTGGGCCCACGGCAGCGCGGCCGCCCGCCCGCTGCCCCTGGGCGCCCTCGCCGGTCTGCTCGACGTGCCCGGCGACGCTCCCGGTGGTGGCGCCGACGCCGTGGCCCGGGCGCTGGAGGCGCTGGCGCGGCGGCGGCCGCTGGTGCTCGTCGTCGACGACGCGCACCTGCTCGACGAGCACTCCGCGCTCGTGCTGCACCGGGTGGTGCTGCGGCGCCTGGCGCCGGCGCTGGTGACCGTGCGCTCGGGGGAGGCGGCCCCGGACGTGGTGACGTCGCTGTGGAAGGACGAGCACCTGCCGCGCCTGGACCTGGGCCCGCTGGACACCGCGGCGACCACGGACCTGCTCGCCCGGGTGCTCGGCGGCCCGGTCGAGGTGGCCTCCGCGCACCGGCTGTGGGCCCTGACCCGCGGCAGTCCGCTGTTCCTGCGGCACCTGCTGGCCGGGGAGGTGGCCGCGCACCGCTTCACCGCCGCGTCCGGCACCTGGCGCTGGGCCGACCGGCCGCGGATCACCCCGCAGCTGGCCGACCTGCTCGAGCGCGAGATCGGCGCCCTGACGCCGGGGGTGCGCGACGTCGTGGACGTGGTGGCGCTGGCCGAGCCGGTGGCGCTGGACGCGCTGGACGCGCTGACCTCGCCCGCCGACGTGGAGGAGGCCGAGGAGCGGGGTCTGGTGCGCACCGACGGCGCGCTCGCGCGGCTGGCGCACCCGCTGTACGGCGAGGTGCGCCGCGCCGCCACCGGTGAGCTGCGCGCGCGCCGCCTGCGTGGGCGGGTGGCGCTGACGCTCGACGCGGCGGCGGACCCGGTCCCGCGCGCCGTGCTCGTGCTCGACTCCGACCTGCCCCCGGACCCGGCGCTGTTCCTGCGCGCCGCCGAGGCGGCCACGCGGCTGCACGACCTGCCGCTGGCCGAGCGGCTGGCGCGCGCGGCCGCCCGCACCGGTGAGCCCGCCGCCCTGCTCGTGCACGCCGCCGCGCTGTCCTGGCTCAGCCGCGGCGAGGAGGCGGAGGCGGTCCTCGCGGACCTGGCCGCGCGCGCCCCGCGCGCCGAGGTCCGCGCCATGGCGCAGTTGCACCGCACCGGCAACCTGCTGTGGACGATGGCGCGCCCCGCGGAGGCGCGCCGGGCGCTGGCCGCGGCCGGCGCCACGGGCGCCCTGCCCCTGCACGTCGCCGCGATGTCCCTGGCCGTGGCCGCTTCCCTCGGCGAGCTGGACGACGTGCTGGCCCGCGGCCCGCGCCTGCTGCGCGAGGCCCTGCCCGACGACCTCGTGCGCGTCCTGGCCGCCTCCGCGGTCTCCGCGGCGAGCGCCGTCACCGGGCGGGCGGAGCTGCTGGACGAGGCCGCCGCCGTGGGCGGGCTCGACGCCGAGCACGTGCCCGCCGTCGTGCCCGCGTTCGGGCTGGTGGACTCGCAGGTGCTCGGGCACCGGCTGGCCGGATCGCCGCAGCGGGCCGCCGAGCGGGTCCGCGCGCTGCGCGCCGCCTCCGCGGACCTGCCGGGCCCGGCGCGGTGGATGGGGCTGGTCGTCGCCGGGCACGCCGCCCTGGCCGCCGGCCGGGTCCGCGACGCGGTGGAGCTGCTGCGCGAGGCGTGGGCGGGGTTGGTGGACTCCGGGCACGAGTTCCGCTTCCGCTGCCGCACCCTGCTGGCCACGGCGCTGGCGCAGGCGGGGGACGTCGAGCGGGCCGCCCCCCTCCTGGCCGACCTCGGCGCCCAGCAGCACCCGGCCTACCGCGTCTACGCGCCGGACGACCTGCTCGCGCGCGCCTGGGGCGCCGCCGCCGAGGGGGCCACGACCGAGGCGGCCGCGCACGCCGCCGCCGCGGCCGGGCTGGCCCGGGCCGCGGGCGCCGACGCCTACGAGGTGCTCGCCCACCAGACCGCGGTCCAGCTCGGCGACGCGGGTGCGGCGCTGCCGCGCCTCGCCGCCCTCGCCGCCGTCAGCGCCCGCGCCTCGCAGGCCCACGCGCACGCCCGCGCCTGGGCCGAGCGGGATGGCGCCGCGCTGCAGCGGACCGCGGTGGCCTGGGAGCACCTGGGCGACCTCGTGGCCGCCGGTGACGCCGCCGCGCAGGCCGCCGACGTTCACCACCGCAGCGGGCGGCGGGGCCCGGCGCTGACCGCCGCGGCCCTCGCCGCGGCGCTGGCCGCCCGCTCCGGCGCCCGCACCCCCGCCCTCGCGAGCGCGCTGCGCCCCCTGCCCCTGACCGCCCGCGAGCGCGAGGTCGTCGTCCTCGCCGCCCGCGGCCTGAGCAACCGGGCCGTCGCCGAGCGGCTGACCGTCTCGGTGCGCACCGTCGAGGGCCACCTGTACCGCGCCGGCCACAAGCTCGGCGTCTCCGAGCGCTCCGCGCTCGCCGGCGTCCTCGGGATCGAGTAGCGCACCACTCGCACCCGCGCCGCCCCCGCGGCGCACGCTGCGCACACCCGAGGAGAGGAGGAGCCGTGAGCACCACCCACGTCCGGCCCGGTGAGGGCCGGCACCACCGCATGATCGACGGCGACCACGTCGCCAAGGCCACCGTGCGCGACCCCGGCGGGACCTTCGAGGTCTTCGAGGTCGTCGCCCCCGCCGCACCGCCCGCGCCCCCGCACGTCTCGCCGTGGAGCGGGGTCCTCTACCTGCTGGAGGGGAGGGGCAGCGCCCTGGTCGACGGCGACCGTCACGACCTCGAGCCCGGCGGGCTCGTCGTCGTCCCCGCCGGTGCACCGGCCACCTTCGAGGTCCTCGGCGACGGGGCCCGGTTCCTGGCGATCACTTCCGGCGACGGCGCGGGGCGCTTCTTCGCCGACTTCGCCCGCTCCGTCCCGCTCGACCGTCCGGTCGAGGAGGCGATGGCGGCGATCGTGTCGGTGACCGGCCGCCACGGGGTGGCGCTCGCCGGCGGCTGAGCGGTGGCGCCGGCCCGGCGCTCAGCCGGCCGCGCGGTGCAGCCGGGTGCGCGCCGGAACCGGCGGGCGGGCCGCGGCGCCGGGACCCCCGGTGGACGCGCGCGCGAACCGGTCGAAGGCGTTGAGCAGGTGGGTGCGCACCGCCTCCTCCGCCGCCCCGGGGTCGCAGGCGCTCACGGGTGCGGCCCCGCCTCCCGCGCCGCACGGTCCAGCAGGTGGTCCAGCAGCCGGCCCACGCCCCACTCCCACGGCGGCAGCTGCTCGGTGGGCCCGACCTCGTTGACCAGCGCCCCCAGGTGCGGGCCGGCGATGGTGACGACGTCGCCGTGCACGTGGGTGAACCCGCGGCCGGGTTCGCCGCGGTCCTGCACGGGCGCGAACAGCGTCCCGGTGTGCAGGACGAAACCGTCGGGGTACTGGTGGTGCGGGCCCCACGTGGCGGCCACCAGCTCCTCGAAGCTGCGGCTGAGGCGGCCCACGTCGTTGACGGCCTCCAGCAGGTACCCCTCGGGTCCGTCCACGCGCAGGGAGATCCGCTCGGTGCGGGCGTCGTCGAGGGTGAACCCGTCGTCGAACAGCCGCACGAAGGGGCCCAGCGCGCTGGAGGCGGTGTTGTCCTTGGCGGCGCCCAGCAGCAGCGCGCTGCGGCCCTCCACGTCGCGCAGGTTCACGTCGTTGCCCAGCGTCGCCCCGCGCGGGACGCCGTCGGCGTCGACGACGAGGACCAGTTCCGGCTCGGGGTTGTTCCAGGAGCTGGTGGCGGGGATCCCGACGCGCTCGCCGTAGCCCACCGAGGAGAGCACGGGCGCCTTGGTGAACACCTCCGGGTCGGGTCCCAGCCCCACCTCCAGGTACTGCGACCACATGCCCCGCGCGAGCAGCGCCTCCTTCACCTGCGCGGCCTGCTCGGAGCCGGGCACCACCGCGGACAGGTCCCCGACGCCGCCGAGGGCCTCCAGCACCTGCGCGCGCACGCCCCGCGCCAGGTCCGGGTCGCCCGCGCAGCGCTCCTCGATGACCCGCTCCAGCATGCTGTCGACGAACGTCACGCCGCACGCCTTGACCACCTGCAGGTCCACCGGTGCCAGCAGCCGCGCCGCGGCCGCGTCCCGGGCGAGCGAGGCGGCCAGGACCCCCGTCACGTCCCAGCGCGCGGGGGCGCCCTCGACGGCCCGGCGCACCCGCGCGGTGGGCAGGCGCAGCAGGTGCGCGACGGTGGGGGCGGTGCCGGACAGGTCGACCAGGTCGCCGCCGCGCACCGCGACGGGCACCGGCCCGCCCGTGACGGGGTCGTGCACGCGCCCGACGAGCAGCGCCGCGGGGTCGTCCGGCAGCGCGTCCGCGGGGTCCACCGGCGGCGCGCTCACGCGTCGCTCCGGGAGGCCGCGGTCGCCGGGACCCGCCCGGTGCCGTCCCCGCCGGCGATCAGCTCGCGCCAGCCCCCGCCGCCCGGGAACGTCCAGCGCTCCAGCGACTCCGGGCGCATCCGCGCCCCGGTGCCGGGGGCGGTGGGGGCGGCGTAGCGGCCGCCGCGCACGACGACGGGGTCGGTGAAGTGCTCGTGCAGGTGGTCGACGAACTCGATCGCGCGGTCCTCCTGCGTGCCGGTGACGGCGGCGAAGTCGAAGAACGAGAAGTGCTGCACCAGCTCGCACAGCCCCACCCCGCCGGCGTGCGGGCACACCGGCACCCCGAACCGCGCGGCCAGCAGCAGGTTCGCGACGTTCTCGTTGACGCCGGCCACCCGGGTGGCGTCGATCTGCAGGACGTCGATCGCGCCGGCCTGCAGCAGCTGCTTGACGACGATCCGGTTGGCGACGGCCTCGCCGGTGGCCACCTTCACGGGCGCCACACCGCGGCGGATCGTCGCGTGGCCGAGGACGTCGTCGGTGCTGGTGGGCTCCTCGATCCACCACGGCCGGTGCTCGGCCAGCGCCCGCATCCACTCCACCGCCTCGCCGACCTCCCAGCGCTGGTTGGCGTCCACGGCGATCCGCACGTCCGGGCCGACGGCCTCGCGGGCCAGCCGCAACCGGCGGCGGTCGTCGTCCAGGTCCCCGCCGACCTTCAGCTTGATCATCCCGAACCCGTCGGCGACGGCCTCGCGGGACAGGCGCACGAGCTTGTCGTCGTCGTAGCCGAGCCAGCCGGGAGTGGTCGTGTAGGCGGGGTAGCCCTCGCGCAGCAGCTGCTGCACGCGCTGCTCCTTGCCCTCGGCGCCGGCCACGAGCAGGTCGCGCGCGGCGGCGGGGGACAGGGCGTCGGAGATGTGGGTGAAGTCGACGACGTCGACGAGCTCGTCGACCGCGGCGGCGGACAGCACCCGCCACAGCGGCAGCCCGTCGCGGCGCGAGCGCAGGTCCCACAGCGCGTTGACCAGCCCCCCGCACGCCATGTGGGAGACGCCCTTCTCCGGGCCCAGCCAGCGCAGCTGCGAGTCGTGCACGAGCCGGCGCGAGGCCTCGCCGAGGTCGTCGAGGTCCACCTCGCGCCCGGTCAGCAGGTGCCCGTAGCTCTCCAGCGCCGCCACGACGACCTCGTTGCCGCGCCCGCAGGTGAACACGATGCCGGTGCCGACGGCGCCCTCGTCGGTCTCCACCTCCACGTGGGCGGCGGAGTAGTCGGGGTCGACGTTGACGGCGTCGGAACCGTCGAGCTCCAGCGACGTGGGGAAGCGGACGTCGCGGGTGCGGACGGCGGTGATGACGGGCACGGGTCCTCCGGGTCGGTCGCGTGGTGCGCGCCGGACCCGCCGGTGGGCAGCGGTGCGCCGTCGCACCCCCTCCTGCAGGGATGCGCAGGACCGTAGAGGGCCGCTCGCGGGCCGGGCAACCCCCGGAGCGCGGGCGCCCCCTCAGCCCGCCGGGGCCGCGACCCCCTCGGTGAGCACCGCGACCAGCTCCCCGACGGCCTCCGGGCCCAGGCCCGCCGCCCCCGCCAGCGGGCTCGTCTGCGCCCCGAACAGGGCCGCCAGCAGCAGCACCGCCAGCCGGGCCGCGTCCACGTCCCCGCGCACGCGGCCCAGGTCCTGCTCGGCCCGCAGGTACTGCGCCAGCAGGTGCGGCGGGCCGCCGCGCTCGGCGACCGCCTCGCCCAGCGCGCCGGCGGCTCCGGCCGGCGGCGCGGGAGGACGGGCCCCCGGCATGGCGGCCATCGCGACCTCCAGCGGCACCAGGTCCTCGCGCAGGCGCGACAGGTGCTCGAAGGCGTCGGTGAGCACCTCGCGCACGGTGCGGGTGCCGGCGCGCGCGGGCAGCGCCGACATCCACTCCACGACGGGCCGCTGGCCCTCCAGCACGGCGGCCGTGAACAGCGCGTGCTTGTCGGGGAAGTGCCGGTAGATCGACCCCTCCGAGACGCCCGCGCGCGCGGCGATCGCCTTCGTGGTGGTCGCCGCGTACCCCACCTCGGCGACCAGCGCGGTGGTCGCCGCCACCAGGGCCGAGCGCACGTCGCCGGTGCGGGCCACGGGTCCTCCTCCACATCGGCTCGGGGCTGTTCGGGTGCGTGCGGGGCGATCCTGCCCCGCCACCGGGCGCGGCCCGGCGGCGGGGCGGGACCGGCGTCAGTCGGTGACGTCGCGGCGGGAGAACACCACCAGGGAGGCGCTCAGGGCCACGGCCACGTACAGCGCGCCCAGGCCCAGCGCCGTCCCGGCTCCCACCCGGTCGGTGCCGCCGGCCGCGAGGGCGCCCAGCACCGCACCGGGCAGCCAGTCGCCCAGCTCGCGCGAGAGCGCCCCCAGCACCGCCTCCACCAGCAGCACCCAGCCCACGCCGACGCCGATGGCGACGCCGGCCGAGCGGGTCAGCACGGCCAGCGCCAGCCCGGCGCTGCCCCACACCAGCTGCGACAGGTACAGGTCCAGCCCCGCCCGCAGCACGGTGCCGGCGACGTCCTCGCCCCACGCGGTGGGCTCCCAGCCGCCGGCGGCCGCGGCCACGGGCGCCACGGCGACCGTGACCACCACCGCCACGGCGGTCGTCGCCGCCGTGACCAGCGCCAGCGCCAGCCACTTGCCCACCAGCAGCCGCCCGCGCCGCGGCTCGGCCGCGACGAGCTGGCGCACCAGCCCCGTGGAGGAGTCGGTCGCCGTGGCCAGCGCCCAGAACGCCAGCGTCACCACGCCGGTGAAGGAGGCGCCCGAGGCCAGGGGCGCCACCAGGCCGGCCGGCGACAGCAGCTGCGCCGCGTCCGGGAAGCTGACCCCCGGCCCGTCGGGCACGGCGCTCACACCCGCGGCGCCCGTCTGCTCGACCACCTGGAACACCACCGCGCACACCAGCGCGGCGAACAGGGCCGTCAGCCCCGCCCAGCCCACGACCGTGCTGCGCCGGCGCAACCGCACCAGCTCGCTGCGCACCACGTGACCCACGACGGGCCTCGCGGAGGACCTCGTGACGAGCTTCACCGCGCCACCTCCCGCACCCGGGCGGCGCCGGCGCGCGCGGCGGCCAGGTCGGCGTCCGCGCCGGTCATCCGCAGGAACACCGCCTCCAGGCCCTCCCGGCCGGCGCTCAGGCCGCGCAGCACGACCCCGGCGGCGGCCGCGGCCCGGTTGACGTCGGCGGCCGCCTCCGGCCCGGCGTGCACGCGCAGGCCCTCCCCGGCCGGGACCGCGTCCCAGCCTGCGGCGGCCAGCGCCGCGCGCAGCCGCTCCAGGTCGCCGGGGTGCTCGGGGAGCGCGTCCACGTGCGCGTCGGCGCGGGCGAGCAGCTCTCCCACGGGGCCGGAGAACAGCAGCTCGCCGAAGCGGACGACGACGAGGTGGGTGCACACGCTCTCGATCTCCGACAGCAGGTGGCTGGAGACGACGACGGTGCGGCCCTCGTCGGCCAGCCGCCGCAGCAGCGCGCGGACCTCCACGACCCCGGCGGGGTCCAGGCCGTTGGTGGGCTCGTCGAGCACGAGCAGCTCGGGGTCGGGCAGCAGGGCCGCGGCGATCCCCAGGCGCTGCTTCATCCCCAGGCTGAAGCGCCGGACGGGCTCGCGCTCGCGGCCGGCCAGGCCCACCACCTCCAGCACCTCCTCGACGCGCTCGCGGCCGACCCGCCGCAGGTGCGCCAGGGACAGCAGGTTGGCGCGCGCCGACAGGCCCGGGACGAAGGCGGGGGACTCGATCAGCGCGCCCACGCGCCCGGCGTACGCGACGGGGGCGGCGACGGGGTGGCCGAGGACCGCGGCGCCGCCGGAGGTGGGGCGCACCAGGCCCAGCAGCAGCCGCACGAGCGTGGACTTGCCCGAGCCGTTGGGCCCGACGAGCCCGACGACGCCGCCGCGGGGCAGCGACAGGGTCAGGTCGTCGAGGGCCACGAGGGTGCCGTACTCGCGCCGCAGCGCGGTGGTCGTCAGGACCGGCGGGGGAGCGGGCGGGGCCTCGGGCGGGGCGTCGGGCGGGGCGGGGGACACGGGCACGGGGACCTCCGGGCGGGTGTGCGAGTGAGTACTCACTCACTATGCGGCGGGGACCGGCCCGTGGCAAGGGGTCTGCCCGCGCCGGACCCGTCCGGACGCGCGACGGGCCCGGCACGGCGGGGGGCCGGGGGCGGCGGGCGGGCTGGGTGGGGGCATGGGCCTGGCTCGCGGG
>NZ_JBEUEI010000039.1:0-31359 GCF_041020755.1 Kineococcus terrestris
CGCGGCCCCCCCCCCCCCCCCCCCGCCGCCCCCCCCCCCCCCCCCCCCCCCCCCCGCCCCCCCCCCCCGCCCCCCCCCCCCCCCCCCCCCCCCCCCCCCCCCCCCGGCCGGGGTGGGTCGGGGGACGGGAGGCGGGGTCAGGGGCGCAGGTCCAGGGCGGTGAGGGACCCGCCCTCGAAGTCCTGGCGCCGGCCCCCGGGCACGGCGTACTCCTGGCTGGTCGGGTACCCGTACTCCCCGTTCTCCCAGCCCAGCTGACCCCACAGGTCGCGGATCAGCCCCTGCACGAGGAACACCGGTGCGGGGTCGCCGAGGAACGAGCGGCTGTACAGCGAGCCGCGCTCGAAGTGCTGGCCCTTCCACTGGTCCCGCAGGCCGACGAACGTGTCCGACGTCGGGTAGCCGATCCCGCGCTCCCAGCCCAGCTCGGCCCACCGGGCGCGGACACCACCGGTCTCCAGGACGGAGTGCCCGCCCGTGGCGGGGCTCCAGTACACCGACCCCTGCGTGAAGTGCTGCCCGTACCCGCCGCCGGCCAGGGGCCCGAACTCCGCGCCGACGGGCATCCCCACGAGACCGTTCGGCCCGCCCAGCCGGTCCCAGGTGTCGCGGACGGCGCCGCGCACGGGGTGGGCGCCGGTCTCGGCGCGCCAGTACACCGACCCGCCCTGGAAGTGCTGCACGCGCCCGACGCCGCCGCGCAGCACGGGCTGCTCGTCGCTGACGGGGTAGCCGAGGACGGAGCGCTCCCAGCCCAGAGCCGCCCAGCGGTCGCGGACCGCGCCCTGGACGCGCCACACCCCGCTGCCGGGGCTCCAGTACAGCGAGCCGCGGGTGAAGTGCTGGCCGTACCCGCCGCGCAGCAGGGGCCCGAACTCCTCGCTGGTCGGCAGGCCGGTCCCGCGCTCGAAGTCGCGGGAGGCGTACCCCTGGGCGATCGCGCCGCGGACCGCGCGCGCTCCCCCGGCGGGGCTCCAGTAGACGGTGCCGCCGCGGAAGCGCGTGTAGTACCCGTCGAGGGTGGTGACGCCGAACTCGCTGGTCGTGGGCAGGCCGAGGCGGCTCGCGGGGCCGCCCTCGGCCAGCCACCGGTCGTGGATCGCGCCGCGCACGACGTGCCCGTCCTCCCGCGGCGGCAGCACGAACGAGCCGTTCGCCGCGCGGAACACCTGCGTGCCGTCGGGGGTGGTGGACGGCCGCTGGGCGAGGCCCGACAGCGACTGCGGCGCACCGGGCGAGGCGTCGCCGGAGGCGAGGTAGGCACCGGCCGACGGCCACCCGTCGCAGCCGCGGTCGGCGGCGCTCGCGGTGGCCAGGACGCGGCCGCCGCCGTCGAGCAGGTCCCACGCCCTGCCCAGCGACTCCGCGGGCAGGTGGACCCGCACCGGGCCGGGCCGGGCGTCGACCGGGACGGCGACGGGCGCGTCGCCCTGCCGCTGCAGGACGGTCGCCGACCCGTCCTGCGTGAACGAGGCGACGAACCCCGGCTGCCCGACGACGCAGCTGGCCACCAGGGTCAGGTCCGTCACGGCAGCCGACGCCGGTGGCGCGGTGGCCAGGACCAGCCCCACCGCCACGGACGCGGTGGCGGCGCGGACGAGCGCGGAACGCTTGCGCACGAGCTTCTCCCCCCGGAGACCCCCGCGGGACGTCGTCGCCCCGCCGCGCAGCACGCTCCCACCACGGGCGCGCCGCGCGCAGGCGTTTTCGCGCAGCCTCCCAGCCGCTCAGCGCTGCCGGGCCGCGGCCACCGCCGCGCACGCCGCCGCGAGGACGACGAGGGCGCGCCGGGCGACGTGCGCCCGCTCCCAGCGGCTGCGCTGCCCGCGCCAGCCGGGGACCTCCGCGTCCGGCGACCACGAGCGCAGCCGCCGGTTCACCGGGACGTGCACGCGGACGGTGAGGACCACGGCGGCCGCGACGGCCAGGGCCGAGCCGGTCCGCCACGCCGACGCCCCGGGGTCGCTGCGCAGCTGCGCCGCGGCCGCGGCCAGCCCGGTGCCGGCCGCGGCGACCGACAGCGCGGGGGCCAGCCGGCGCATCACGGCGTCCGCGCGCTGCTGGTGGCGCACGTACTCGGCGAACCCCGCCGCGCGGCGCCGACGGCCGAAGGGCTCGGGGACGACCGCGGCGGTCAGGGCGGCGGTGGCGGCGGCGTGCGCCCGCACGAGCGCCCGGGTGGTGTCCACGCGGTGATCCTGCCCCACTGCCCCGGGGCGACGGCTCACCCGACGTCGACGAACACCGGGTTCGTGTAGCACCACAGGTCGTCCCAGGGGTCGGAGTCGCCGATCCGGTCGACCTCCGGGTGCCCGTCGGGGCGGGCGTGCCGGCCGTCGCTGCCGCGGAAGCGCACGTACAGCGGGTCGGCGACCCCGCGCAGGGTCGTGGTGAACCGCTGGCGGCCGACCGCCCGCGGGCTCACCTCGAAGCTCTCCACGACGCGCGTGCCCGGCGCCTCCCACAGGTCGCGGTCGCGCACCCGGCCGGTGACGGTCCCGACGATCACGTCCCAGCGCGCCGAGCGCGGCACCTGCCCGGACGGGTTCGGCTCGGTGGCCGGGTCGACGAGCAGTTCGACCTCGACGTCGCCGCCGCGACGCACGCTGGTGCGCGCGCCGAACGTGACGCCAGGACCTTCCCCGCCGGGCCGCACGCGCGCCTCGACGGCCCGCACCAGCCCCCCGTGCACGACGAACACGCGCCCCTCGCGCAGCGCGGCCATCACCCCGCGGTAGTCGCGGCGCACGGCCCCGACGACGGTGCGGCTGTAGGCGCCCGGCGCGAAGTCGACGTAGCCGTGCTGCGGGACGCCCGTCTCGACGGGCTCGCCGCGGTGGCCGTGGCGCACGTAGTGCTCGCGGTCCAGGTGCCCGACGCGCACGGTGTCGCCGTGGTCGAAGTGGTTGTCGGAGTTCGCGGTGATCCACCACGGCAGGCCCTCGGCGAGCAGGGAGTCCCACAGGCCGCCCGTCCGTGCGGTGGCGGCGTCGAAACCGCCCCAGGTGCGGTACTGGTCGAGGTCGTAGCCGGGGAACGACCAGCGGCCGGGGCGCTCGTCGTACTGACCGCGACCGCGGCCGCGGCCCAGCGGCGCCGGCAGCGCGGCCGCCTGGTGGCCGGGCGCGCCCTCCCAGCCGACGAACACCCCGGGGGCGGCGTCGCGCCAGCCGCGGACCTTCGAGGGCGAGACGCGGCCGGTGCGCATGGGGTGGTTGGACAGCACGAGCGCCTCGTCCACGGTGCCGCGGGCGATCTGGTCGACGAGCCAGGCGATCGCGTCCAGACCGAGCTGCTCGGCGGCGGGACCACCCTCGACGGAGTGCTCGACCAGCCGCGGGCCGCCGGGGTTCTGCACGGCGGCGACGACGTCGCCGTCGAAGCGCCGCTCGAACTCCTGCAGCAGCTGCGGGGTGCGCTCGTGGTCGGGGGCGATGAACGTGGCGTGCTCGGCGCCGGGGATGTTCCACTCCATGCCCTGGAACACCAGGACGGGGTGGCGCCGGCGCGCCTCGGCGATGAGCGGGGTCTGCAGCGCGACGGACTGCTTGGCGTGGTCGGGGCCGCCGTGGTCGGTGACGACCATCCAGTCCAGGCCGTGCTCGTGCCCGCGGCGCACCTGGTCGTCGACGGTGTACATGGCGTCGCGGGAGAACGTGGTGTGGATGTGGTGGTCGCCCGCGTACCAGGCGAAGCCGCGCTCGTCGCCGTCGGTGACGGGGACGTCCGCCGGGAGCGGGACCCCGTGGGTGTGGGCCCCGTCGTGGCCGGGGTGGGTATCGCCGGGGGCGCCGTGGGGGTGCACGCGGCCACCCTGCCAGCCCGCTCCGTCGCGGCGTTCACCTGTCCGGGCCTGGCAGCGGGCAGTACGCTACTGAACGTGACGAGTCCATCACCGGTAGCGGTGCGGCGTGTCCCGCGCCACCGCCGGCTGGAGGACGCCTCCGACGCGGGACTGCCCGAGGTCTGCCACGCCACCGTCGCCTCCCACGGCGGCGCCACCGGCGGCGCGCTGCTCGACGTGCCCGACCCCGCCACCGGCGAGCCGCTGCTGCGGGTCGAGGACGCCGGCCCGCAGACCGCCGCCGTCGCCGCGAGCACCACCGCCCGCGTCGCCCGCGGCGACTGGGCGTGGCTCGCGCAGGAGGACCGCGCCCGCTGGCTGTACGTCCTGGCCGCCGAGCTGGAGGCCCGCGCCCGGCCCGTCGGCCTGACCAGCGCCCTCGTCACCGGCCGCCCCGTCGCCGCCGCCCTGCACGCCGACGCCGCCCGCCTCGTCGACGCCGCCTTCTCCGCCGCCGGGTGGGCCGACAAGCTGCCCGCCGTCGGGCTGCGCCCCCGCCGCGGCGGCGCCGTCGTCCTGCGCTCCTCCTGGCGCACCCCGCCCGCCGCGCTGGCCGCCGCCGTCACCGGGGCCCTCGGCGTCGGCCTCGGCGTCGTCCTGCGCCCCACCCCCGAGGCCGCCCCGCTGGCGCTGCTGCTCGCCGGGGCCGTGCGCGCCGCCGGCCTGCCCGCCGACCTCGTCAGCGTCGTGCCCGGCACCGCCCCCGGCGCCGACAAGGCCCTGCTGACCCACGAGGACGTCCTCGCCGCCCACGCCGACGGCGGCGCCGAGGAGCTGCGCGAACTGGCCGTCGCCCTCGCCGAGCTGGGCCGCCCCCTGCACGAGCGCGCCGACGCCACCGGCGTCGACGTCGTCCTCGACGGCGCCGACGTCGAGGACGTGGCCGACGCCCTGCTGGACACCGTCCGCGGCAGCGCCCCCGCCCGCCCCGGCGGCTCGCGCGTCCTCGTCGTCGCCGCGCTCGCCGACCGGCTCACCGAGCGGCTGACCGAGGGCCTGGCCGCCCTGCGCGTCGGGCACCCCCTCGACCGCGCCACCGACGTCGGCCCCTGCCCCGCCGCCGACGTCCACCACCGCGCGCGCGCCCTGCGCGGGCGCCGCGCCGCGCTGCCCGGGGACCTGCCCGCCGGCGGGTGGTGGGTCCTGCCGACGCTCGTGCCGCTGGGCCGGCGCGCGCCCGTCCCGCCCGCCGGGCCCGTGCTGGGCGTGCGGGTCGTCACCGGTGACGACGACGTGGCGCCGCTCCTGGCCGGCACGACCCACCTGGCGGTGTGGGGCGGCGACGCCCGCCGCGCGCTGCGCGTGCTGGGCGCGGCCGCGCCCCGGGCCGTGGGCCTGGGCGGCCCGGCCACCGACGACGACGCCGCCGACGCGCTGCGCCTGCTGCGCGCCGTCTCCTCGTGAGCGGGGCGCGGGGCCGGGTCCCCGTCCCGCTGGTGCGCCCGTCGGCCGGCGACGGGCAGGAGCTGCTGCTGGCCGCCGGGGCGGCGCTGCGGGCCGCGCGCGCCTGGCGGGCCACCGCGCCCGTGCGCCGCGGGCGGGCCCTGCTCGCGGTGGCCGCCGCGCTGGAGCAGCGCCGCGCCGAGCTCGTCGACGAGGTGCGCCGCCAGCAGGGCGCGCGCGTGTCCGAGGCGCTCGGGGCGGTCGACGCGGCGCTGGACGAGCTGGTCCGCTGGGCCGGCTGGGCCGACAAGCTGCACCTGCTGGGCGTCGGGCGCCCCGGACCGGCCGCCGTCGTCGGCGTCGTCGTACCGCGCAGCGACGTCCTGCTCGCCCCCGTGCGCGCCGTCGCCCCGGTGCTGGCCGCCGGCGCCGGCGCCGTCCTCGTGCGCCCGGCGGGCACCGGCACGGCCGCCGACGCGCTCGTGCGGGCGGTCGCCGAGGAGGTCTCCCCCGGCCTGCTCGGCGCCGTCGACACGGCCCGCGCCGCCCCCCGGGAGCTGGCCGCGGCCGTCGAGCTGGTCGACGTGCGCTGGGCCGACCCGGGCGACGCGGCCGCCTACCGCACGGCCGCCGCTGCGGCCGGCTGCCCCGTCGTCGCCCTGCACGACGAGGTCCCGGCCGAGGAGCGGCTGCCGGAGGAGACCGGGGACGCGGCGGCCGAGGACGCCACCGACCGCCGGCGCCCCGAGGACCTGCCGGACGCCGAGCGCGTGCGCCCCTTCCGCACCGGCCCCGACCTGCCCGACACCGCCTGACCCGCCCCTCCCCCGCCGTGATCACGGACGGTGGAGCGCTCACTCGTTCGTGATCACCGCCGAGCTCCACCCCGCCGTGATCTTGCAGGGTTTCCCAGCAAGATCACGGAGGGACGGAGCGGCCCGGCGGAGGACGGGGCGGCGCGGGAGGACGGGGCGGTCCGGCGGAGGAGGGTGCGGCCGCGGCGCCGCGATCCTGCGCGACCCGCCCTCGCCTGTGTGATCACGGACGGTGGTCCGCTCACCCATCCATGATCACCACTGGTCGGCCCCCGCCGTGATCTTGCTGGGAAACCCTGCAAGATCACGGCGGAAGGCGGAAGGTGGGAGACGGCTGCGGGCCGGAAAAGGCGTGGAGGGGCGCGCGGGCGGCGGCCTAGCGTCGGCGCGTGAGCGACCCCCTGGACGACCTCGGCCGCACCGCGGCCGAGCCCGACCCTCCGGACGGCGAGCTGGCGCGCGTCGTCCGCGTGCACCGCGGCGCCTGCGACGTCGCCACCGCCGGCTGCGAGGTGCGGGTGGCGACCGCGCGCGACGTCGACCCCGTCACCGGCGACTGGGCCGTCGTGCGCGCGGACCGCCTCGTGCGGCTGCTGCCCCGGCGCACCCTGCTGGCCCGCGCGAGCGTCGGCGGGGCCTCGCACGAGCAGGCCCTGGCCGCGAACGTCGACACCGTCGCCGTCGTCGTGGCCCCCGACAGCCGCACCACCCCCGCCCGCGTGGAGCGCTTCGTCGCGCTCGCGTGGGCCTCCGGCGCCCGGCCGCTGCTCGTGCTCGCCAAGGCGGACCTCGTGGCCGATCCCGCGGCCCGCCTCGCCGCGCTGGCCGCGGCGGCGCCCGGCGTCGACGTCCTCGCGGTCAGCGCCGCGACCGGCGACGGCCTGGAGGAGCTGCGCGCCGCCCTCACCGGGACGGTCGTGCTGCTGGGCTCCTCGGGCGCGGGCAAGTCGACGCTGGTCAACGCCCTGGCCGGGGCTCCGGTGATGGCCACCGACGCCGTGCGGGCGGCCGACGGGCGCGGGCGGCACACCACCGTCACCCGCGAGCTGGTGCCGCTGGGCGGCGGGCTGGTGCTGCTGGACACCCCCGGCCTGCGCGGCGTCGGCGTCGGCGACCTCGACGACGGCCTGGAGCGGGCGTTCTCCGACGTGCAGGACCTCGCGGTCGACTGCCGCTTCGCCGACTGCCGCCACGACGGCGAGCCGGGGTGCGCGGTCGCGGCGGCCGTGGACGCGGGCGTGCTCGACGGGCGCCGGCTGGTCAGCCTGCGCCGGCTGGAGCGCGAGCGGGAGTTCTTCGCCTCCCGCACCGACGCCCGCCTGCGCGCCGAGCGCGCCCGCCGCTGGAAGGCGGTCGCGCGCGCCCAGCGCGCCCGCGGCGCCCGGCCCTGACCGGGACCGGGCGGCCGGCGGCCCGTGTCAGACGGCGTCGTAGCCGGGGCGCACCACGTCGGCGGCCAGCGCGAGCCGCTCCTCGTACGGCAGGAACGAGGCTTCCAGCGCGGTGAGGGTGGCGCGGCGCACGTCGTCCACGCCCCAGCCGGCGCCGTCGACGAGGAGGGCGAACTCGCGCGACAGCGACGTGCGCGAGACCAGCCGGTTGTCGGTGTTGACGGTGACCTTGAACCCGAGGTCCTTCAGCAGCGTCACCGGGTGCGTCTCGACGGACTCCGCGGCGCCGGTCTGCACGTTGCTGGAGGGCGCCAGCTCCAGCGGGACGCCGCGGTCGCGCACCCAGCGGGCCAGGCGGCCGAGGACGGCGTTCGGCATGCCGAAGCGGTCGGTGCCCCGGCCGGACTCGATGTCCTCGACGATCCGCACGCCGTGCCCGATCCGCTGGGCGCCGCACGTGTGGACGGCGTCGGCGATGCTCGCCGGGCCGTCGGCCTCGCCGGCGTGGATGGTGACGGGGAAGTTCGCCGCGTGCAGGCGGTCGAAGGCCTCCACGTGCCGCGAGGGCGGGAAGCCCAGCTCGGCGCCGGCGATGTCGAAGCCGAGGACGCCCTCGTCGCGGTGCCGCAGCGCCAGGTCGGCGATCTCCAGGCCGCGGTCGGCGTGCCGCATGGCGGTGACCAGCTGCCCGGCGCTGATGCGGGTGCCGGACTCCGCGGCCCGGCGCCGGCCGCGGTCGATGCCCTCCTGCACGGCGACGACGACCTCGTCGAGGGTCAGGCCGCCGGCCAGGTGCTGCTCGGGGGCGTAGCGCAGCTCGGCGTGCACGACGCCGTCGGCGGCCAGGTCGAGGACGGCCTCCTCGGCGACGCGGGCCAGGGACTCGGCGTCCTGCATGACGGCGACGGTGTGCTCGAAGGTCTCCAGGTAGCGCACGAGCGACCCGGAGTTCGCGGCCTCGTAGAACCAGGCGCCCAGCTCGTCGGGGTCGCTGGTCGGCAGGACGTGACCGGTCGCGGAGGCGATCTCCACCATCGTCGACGGGCGCAGGCCCCCGTCGAGGTGGTCGTGCAGGGAGACCTTGGGCAGACGGCGCATCAGCTCGAGCGTGCTCACCGGCCCATCGTGCCAACCCGTCGCGCCGACCCCGCGTGTGGGGCGCGCCGCACGGGGTAGGGCGACGGGGACGAGCACCCGATCACCGGAGGACACCGTGAGCGACGACCGCACTCTCACCCAGGCCGTGCACGACCTCGGCTCCGCGCTGTGGTTCGGCGGGGCCGTCATGGGCATCGCCGGGGTGAACAAGTCCGGCAGCGACCTGCGCGACGGCCTCGACAAGGTCCGCGTCGCGGGCTCGGCGTGGAAGCGGTTCGCCCCCGTGGAGTGGGCCGGCATCGGCGCGGTGCTGCTGACCGGCTCGCAGCTGACGCGCTCCAGCAGCCAGCGCATCGCGCTGCAGCAGGGCTACGGGACGGTCGGCGCGCTGAAGGTCGGCTTCGTGCTGGCCGGGGCGGCGGCCACCGCCTACGCCTCCTACGCCGGTGCGCGCATCGCGCGGGCCGCGGAGGAGGCCGCCGGGCGCGGGGAGACCGTCGACGTGCACGACGCGACGCGCCCGTCCTCGGCCACGCCGCCGGAGGTGGCGCGCTGGCAGGAGCGCCAGCGGGTCGTGCAGTTCGCGATCCCCGTCCTGGCGGGCGGCAACATCGTCTGCAACGCGGCCCTGGTCCAGTCCTACCGGGCGGGCGCCACCGTCAAGGGCGTCCTGGGCCGCTTCCTGCCCTGAGACCGCCGGACCGCCACCGCCGCCCCCGCCCGCGGGGGCGGCGGTGCCGCGTCAGGACGAGATCCGCTCGTGCACCAGCGGTGGGACGGCGGGGGCCCCGGCGGTGACGGGCAGCCCGCCCTCCAGCGCCTGCAGCGCCCACTCGAAGCGCTCGGGGGTGTCGGTGTGCAGGGTGAGCAGCCGCTGCCCGGCGCGCACGCGGTCCCCGCGCACGGCGTGCAGCTCGACGCCGGCGCCGGCCTGCACGGCCTCCTCGCGGCGCGAGCGCCCGGCCCCCAGCCGCCAGGCCGCGACCCCGACGGCCATCGCGTCGACGTCGAGGTAGCCGTCGGCGTCGGCGACGACGTCGTGGGTGTGCCGGGCGGTGGGCAGGGGCGCGTCCGGGTCCCCGCCCTGCGCGGCGATCATCCGCCGCCAGGCGTCCATGGCGCGCCCGTCGGCCAGCGCGTCGGCCGGGTCCACGGCGTCCAGGCCGACGGAGGCGAGCATCTCCCGGGCCAGCACGAGGGTGACCTCCACCAGGTCGGCGGGCCCGCCGCCGGCGAGGACCTCGACGGACTCGCGCACCTCCAGCGCGTTGCCGGCGGTGCGGCCCAGCGGGGTGGACATGTCGGTGATGACGGCGGTGGTGCGCACGCCCGCGTCGGTGCCCAGGTCGACCATGGTCCGGGCCAGCTCCCGCGAGAGCTCCAGGTCCTTCATGAAGGCGCCGGAGCCGGTCTTGACGTCGAGGACGAGCGCGCTGGTGCCCTCGGCGATCTTCTTGCTCATGATGGAGCTGGCGATGAGCGGGACGGCCTCGACGGTGCCGGTGACGTCGCGCAGCGCGTACAGCTTCTTGTCGGCGGGGGCGAGGTCGCCCGTGGCGGCGCAGATGACGGCGCCGACCTCGACGAGCTGGCGGCGCACCTCCTCCAGGCTCAGCGACGCCCGCCAGCCGGGGACGGCCTCCAGCTTGTCCAGGGTGCCGCCGGTGTGCCCGAGACCGCGGCCGGACAGCTGCGGGACGGCCGCGCCGCAGGCGGCGACCAGCGGTGCCAGCGGCAGGGTGGTCTTGTCCCCCACGCCGCCGGTGGAGTGCTTGTCGACGCTGGGGCGGGGCAGGTCGGTGAAGTCCAGGCGCGCGCCGCTGGCGATCATCGCGGACGTCCACCGGCTGACCTCGGCGCGGGTCATCCCGTTGAGCAGGACGGCCATGGCCAGCGCCGACATCTGCTCCTCGGCGACCTCGCCGCGCGTGTAGGCGTCGACGACCCAGTCGATCTGGTCGGCGCTCAGCTCGCCGCGGTCGCGCTTGGTGCGGATGACGTCGACGGCGGCGAAGCGCTGCGGCGCGGGGGTCGGGGACGTCACGGCGGGTTCAGGCCTTCCGGGAGGGGTCGGTGAGGTCGTCGGGCCCGAAGGCATCGGGCAGCACGTCGGTCATGGGGCGCACGCCCCGGGGGGTGTCGACGAGCAGGTCGGGGCCGCCGAACTCCCACAGCAGCTGCCGGCAGCGCCCGCACGGCATGAGGACGCCGCCGGCGCCGTCGACGCAGGCGAACGCGACCAGGCGACCGCCGCCGCTCATCCGCAGCTGCCCGACGAGGGTGCACTCGGCGCACAGCGTGACGCCGTAGGAGGCGTTCTCGACGTTGCAGCCGGTGACCACGCGGCCGTCGTCGACGAGCGCGGCCGCGCCCACGGGGAAGCGCGAGTAGGGCGCGTAGGCGTGCGCGAGGGCCTCGCGGGCCGCCGCGCGCAGCGCCCCGAAGTCGGGGACGTCCACGTGCCCGGCGCCGGTCACGGGTACGGCTCCCCGCTGGCGGCGGGCGGCCTGACCCGCCCGACGAACCCGGCCACGGCGAGGATCGTCGCCAGGTACGGCAGCATCGCCAGGAAGCTGGAGGGCACCAGCCCCGGCGTGGGCAGGATGCCGACGAGGGTCTGCAGGGCGTTGAAGAACCCGAACAGCAGGGCCGCGCCGAGGGCGCCCTTGGGGCTCCAGCGCCCGAAGATGACGGCGGCCAGGGCGATGAACCCCTTGCCGGCGGACATGTTCTCGGTGAAGGGGCCGATGGTGCCGATCGACAGGTACGCCCCGGCCAGCCCGGCCATGCCGCCGGCGACGACGACGTTGGTGTAGCGCACGCGCTGCACGCCGATGCCGAGGGTGGCGGCGGCCTTGGGGTGCTCGCCGACGGCGCGGGTGCGCAGCCCCCAGCGGGTGCGGAACAGCACCACCTGCAGCGCGATGATCACCACGTACATGACGTAGACGACGATGTTCGCGTCGAACAGCAGCGGCCCGATGACCGGGACGTCGCTGAGCACGGGCACGGGCAGGCGCTGCAGGACGCCCGGGGAGTTGTACCGGGCGGTGTCGGTCTGCATGACGGCCTTGTAGGCCCAGCCGGTGAACCCGAGGGCGGCGGCGTTGAGGACGACGCCGAGGATGACCTGGTTGACGCGGTAGCGGATGGCGAACACCGCCAGCAGCGCGCCGACGAGCATGCCGGACACCACGGCGCCGACGATCCCGGAGGCCAGCCCGGCCAGCGAGCCGACGAGCGCCCCGGCGAACGCGCCGGTGAGCATCTGCCCCTCGATGGCGACGTTGACGACGCCGCTGCGCTCGCCCAGCACCCCGGCCATCGCCCCGAGGATGAGCGGGGTGGCCAGGAACACCGTGGACTGCAGCAGCTGCACGACGTCCAGGGAGCCGCCGCCGCGGTCGCCGCCGCTCATCGCCCAGCACAGGAACGCCACGACGAAGCAGAACAGGGTGACGGCGATGAGCACCGGGGTCCGCCTGGCGCGGAACCCGCGGGCCAGCTGCCACAGCCCCAGCGCGACGACGACGGCGCCCAGCAGCACGGGGGTGACGACGCCCGGCACGGTGAGGTCGGGCAGCGCGACCGCCGCGCCGCCGCCGAAGCGGAACGTGGCGTCGCCGCTGCCGGACCCCAGCCCCCAGCCGAGGACGGTGACGAGACCGACGACGACGAGGACGGCGCCGGTGACGACGCGGGTGCGCAGGCCGACGACGGGCTCGACGACGTCGTGGACGACGACGGCCTCGGGACGGGCCTCGGGTGCGGCGGCGCTCACCGCGTCCACCCCCCGGCCAGCTCGCTGCCGACGCCGGAGCCGCCGGCGCGGATGCGGAACACCGCGCGGATCAGCGCGGGCGCGGCGATGAACAGCACGATCATCGCCTGCAGGACCCCGACGAGGTCGACGGGCACGCCCGTGGACGCCTGCATCTGCACCCCTCCCGCGCGCAGGCCGCCGAACAGCAGGCCGGCGGCGATGACGCCGTACGGGTTGTTGCGCCCCAGCAGGGCGACGGTGATGGCGTCGAAGCCGATGGTCCCGGCGACGCTGCCGGTGACGCTGCCGGTGACGCCGAGGACCTGCGAGGCGCCGGCCAGCCCGGCCAGGCCGCCGGCCAGGCCCATCGCGACGACCTGCAGCCGCCCGACGTCCATGCCCGCGGTGCGGGCGGCGTCGGGGTTGGCGCCGACGGCGCGCAGCCGGAACCCGAGGCGGGAGCGGCTGAACAGCCACCACACGGCGACCGCGGCCAGCAGGGCCAGGAGCAGGCCCAGGTGCACGCGCAGCGGGGAGCCGAGCAGCAGCGGCAGCCGGGCCGTGTCGGCGACGGCCTCGGAGATGGCCTGCCCGTAGGGCGGGCGCTGGAAGCCGCGCTGGGTGAGCAGGAAGTTCAGCAGGTTCAGCGCGACGTAGTTCAGCATGATCGTCGTGATGACCTCGTGGGCGCCGGTGCGGGCCTTGAGCCAGCCGACGATCCCGCCCCACAGCGTCCCGCCGAGCAGGCCGCCGACCACCGCGACCAGCAGGTGCAGGCCCACGGGCAGCTGCCAGGTGAACCCGACCCAGGCGGCGACGATCGCGCCGAGCACGATCTGCCCCTGCGCGCCGATGTTGAACAGCCCCACCCGGAAGGACAGCGCGACCCCGAGCCCGGCGAGGACCAGCGGGGTCGCGTTGACGAGGGTCTCCGAGATCGGCCCGAGCGCCCCGCGCCCGGACAGGTTCGGGCTGTAGACGGCGCCCTGGAACAGCGCGAGGTAGGCGTCGCGGACGGCGTACCAGGCCTCGGTGAACGTGTCCCACGGGTAGGAGAAGAAGTACCCGGCGGCGGCGCGGGTGCGCTCGTCGCCCACGGCGATGAGCAGGGCGCCGACGACGAGGGCGGCCAGGACGGCGCAAGCCGTCACCAGCCAGCCGCCGCCGGTGCGCCGGCGCCGCCGCTGCGGCGGGGCCTGCGCCGGCTGCGCGGCCGGTGCGGTGGTGCTCACGCGGTGCCTCCCTGGCTGGGCGCGTCGGTGGTGCCGGGGGCGCCGGCGGTGTCAGCGGTGCGAGCGGTGTGAGCGGTGGCGTCGGCGCGCCGGGCGCCGGCCATCAGCAGGCCGATCTCCTCCTGGCTGGCGTCGGGCGCGACCTCGCCGGCGATCCGGCCGCGGTAGAGGACGACGATGCGGTCGGCGAGGGCGCGCACCTCGTCCAGCTCGGTGGAGATCAGGACGACCGCGGCGCCGCGGTCGCGCTCGGCGACGATGCGCTGGTGGACGAACTCCTGGCTGCCGACGTCCACGCCGCGGGTGGGCTGGGCGACGACCAGCAGGTCCAGCGGCCGGGACATCTCGCGGGCGAGGACGACCTTCTGCTGGTTGCCGCCCGACAGGGTCGAGACGGGCGCGTCGGCCGACGGGGTGCGGATGTCGAACTCGCGCACGCGCTCGTCGGCGTTGCGGCGCACCGCGGCGCGGTCCACCGACGGGCCGGAGGAGAAGCCGGGCGAGTCGACCAGGTCGAGGACGAGGTTCTCGGCGATGGAGAAGGAACCGACGAGCCCGTCGTGCGTGCGGTCCTCCGGCACGTACCCGACGCCGAGGTCGAGGACCTGGCGCACCGACATCCCGGCCGTCTCGCGCCCGCCGATGCGCACCGAGCCGCTCTCGGGCCGCTGCAGGCCGACGATCGCGCGGGTCAGCTCGGTCTGCCCGTTGCCGTCGACCCCGGCCACGGCCAGCACCTCCCCGGCGCGCACCCGCAGGGACACGTCGTCGACGAGGACGGTGCCGGCGGCGTCGGTGACGCGCAGGTCGTCGACCTCCAGGACCGGCTCGCCGGGGCGGGCGGGTTCCTTGGCCACGGTCAGGCGCACGTCGCGGCCGACCATGAGGGCGGCCAGCTCCTCGGCGGAGGCGCTGGGCAGCGCCTCGCCGACCACCCGGCCGCGCCGGATGACGGTGATGCGGTCGGCGACCGCGCGCACCTCGCGCAGCTTGTGGGTGATGAAGACGATCGAGGTGCCCGCGTCGGCGAGCTCGCGCATGACGCGCATGAGGTCGTCGGTCTCGGCGGGCGTCAGGACGGCCGTGGGCTCGTCGAGGACGAGGACCTTCGCCTCCCGCAGCAGCGCCTTGACGATCTCCACGCGCTGCTGCACGCCGACGGCGAGGTCGGCGACCAGCGTGTCGGGCGGGACGGCGAGGCCGAACCGCTCGGAGGTCTCCACGACGCGCCGGCGCGCGCGGCGGCGGTCCAGGAAACCGCCGCCGCTGGTCAGCTCGGCGCCCAGGACGATGTTCTCGGTGGCCGTGAACGTCGGCACGAGCATGAAGTGCTGGTGCACCATGCCGATCCCGGCAGCCATCGCGTCGCCCGGGGAGGAGAACCGCTGCGGCACCCCGTCGACGAGCACCTCGCCCTCGTCGGGCTGGTGCAGCCCGTACAGGACGTTCATCAGCGTGCTCTTGCCGGCGCCGTTCTCGCCCAGGAGGGCGTGGATCTCGCCCTCCCGGACCGTGAGGTCGATGCCGTCGTTGGCGACGAGGGCACCGAAGCGCTTGGTGATCCCCCGGAGTTCCAGCTCCACGTGCGCTCCGGTCCCCTCGTCGTGTGCTCGTGCTGCGTCGTGCGGTCGTGCGGTGCCGTTCGTGCTGCCGGCCGGTCTCAGCCGGTGACGGCGAACTCCGAGTCGATGGTGACGCTGCCGTCGACGATGCCCTGGCGGACCTCGTCCAGCTCGGTCTTCAGCTCCTCGGGCACCTGGGCGTCGAACTGGTTGAACGGGGCCAGCCCGACACCGTCGTTCTCCAGCGTGCCGACGTACGTGCCGGTCGGCGGCTCGCCCTCGGCGGCCGCGAGCACGTAGTCGCGCACGGAGCCGGTGAGGTTCTTCGTCACGGAGGAGATGAAGTACTGGCAGTAGTCGGCGGCGCTCTCGCAGCCGTCGGTGTCCACCCAGATGAGGTTCAGCGACCCGCCGGCGGCCTGCGCGGCGGCACCGGCGCCGAGACCGGCCTGCCCGGCGACCGGCATGACGATGTCGGCGCCCTGGGCGGCGAACGTCTCGGTGATGGAGCGGCCCGCGGCCTGGTCGGTGAAGCTGTTGGCGAAGGTGCCGCCGTCCGGGTTGGCCGGGTCCCAGCCGAGCACGCGGACGTCGGTGCCCTTCTGCTCGTTGTGGTACTGCACGCCCTTGGCGAAACCGTCCATGAAGATCGTCACGGGCGGGATCGGCAGGCCGCCCCAGGTGCCCACGACACCGGACTGCGTCATCCCGGCCGCCAGGTAGCCGCCCAGGAAGGCGGCCTCGACGGTGTTGTACTGGATGCCGTAGACGTTGTCGGCGCCCGAGGAGGAGTCGATCTCGGCGAAGCTCTGCTCGGGGTTCGCCGCGGCCACCTCGGCCATGTCGTCGGCCATCAGGCCGCCGACGCCGACGATGGTGTCGCAGCCCTCGGTGACGTACGCCTGCAGGTTCGGCGTGTACTGCGTGTCGTCGGCCGACGGCGTGTAGTCGACCTCGATGTCGGGGTTCTGCTCCTGGGCCTCGGTGAACCCGGCCCAGGACGACTGGTTGAAGGAACGGTCGTCGACGCCGCCGGTGTCGAGCACCATGCAGGCCTTGAACGACTCGCCGCCGCCGGTGGCCTCACCGGCGCCCTGCGTGTCGTCGGGGCGCTCGCCGCAGGAGGCCAGCAGCAGCGCCGCGACACCGACGGCCGCGGCCGGGGCGAGGCGGGAGAACTTGCGCATGAGGGGGATCCTCCAGGTCGTCCTGGTCGTCCGGTCGTCAGTTCGACGATCGCTGCGCCATCGTAGTGGTCACATCGCCCAGCAGAGCCCGCTCCGAGCAGGCAGTGGCGGCCATCACCAGGACGCCCGGCCCGAGGCAGTCCTCGTCCGGGGCGTAGTCGCCGCGGTGCAGGTCGTACGTCGGCCCGCCGGGCGTGCGGGTCCCCAGCCGGACCATCGCGCCGGGCACGTGGTGCAGGTACCAGGCGAAGTCCTCCCCGCCCAGCGACTGGCGGGTGGGCAGCACGGCGTCGTCGCCCAGCTCGGCGCGCGCGGCCTGCTCCAGCGCGGCCGTGGCGCGCACGTCGTTGTCCACCGGCGGCACCCCGCGCACCAGCGTCACCTCGGCGCGCACCGCGTACGGGCGCACCAGGTCGGCGACGACGTCCTCGACGAGCTCGCCGGCGTGCTGCCACGCCTCGGTCTCCATGCAGCGCAGCGTGCCCGCGGCCAGCCCCTCGCTGGGCACGGCGTTGGGCGCGCCGCCGGCGTGCACCGAGCCCCACGTCAGGTTCACGCCCGCGCGCGGGTCCACCCGCCGGGCCAGCACGGCGGGAAGCTGCGTGACGACCTGCCCTAGGGCGAAGACGAGGTCGCCGGCCAGGTGCGGGCGCGAGGTGTGCCCGCCGGGGCCGAACAGCCGGACGGTGACGTGGTCGGAGGCGGAGGTGATGGGGCCCGCCTTCAGGCCCACCGTGCCGACGTCCAGGCTGGGGTCGCAGTGCAGGCCGTAGATGGCGGACACGTCGTCGACCACGCCCGCGCCCACGACGTCCAGCGCGCCGCCGGGCATCACCTCCTCCGCCGGCTGCAGGACCAGGCGCACGGTGTGCCGCAGCGCGCCCGCGCGCGCGACGTCGGCCAGGACGAGCCCGCAGCCGGCCAGCACGGCGGTGTGCACGTCGTGGCCGCAGGCGTGGGCGACGCCGTCGACGGTGGAGGCGTGCGGCAGGCCCGTGGTCTCCCGCAGCGGCAGCGCGTCGCAGTCACCGCGCAGCGCCACCACCCGGTCGTCCGCCGCGCCCGGGCCGGGCAGGACGTCGGCGACCAGGCCGGTGCCGGGCAGCCGGCGCACCGCCAGCCCGGCGCCCTCCAGCAACCGCGCGACCGCGTCGGTGGTGCGGTGCTCGGCGCGGCTGAGCTCGGGGTGGGCGTGCACGTCGCGGCGCAGGGCGCGCACGGCCGGCAGGTGCCGCTCCACGAGCGCCGCCAGCGGCGGCCGGGCGGTCCCGCGCCCGGTCCCGGACCCGGGTGAGGACTCAGAGGACATCGGCGCGGCCGGCCTCCTTGGCGCGGGCGACGAGCTTCTTGACCTCCTGCGCGCGCGCCCGCGTGGTGACCAGCAGCGCGTCGGGGGTGTCCACCACGACGATGTCGTCCACGCCGAGCAGCGCCACGACGCGGTCGCCGCCGGGGACGACGACCCCGCCGGCGACGCCCTCGGTGATGACCAGCTCGGGGTCGCCGAGGACGCGGGGGCGGTCGACGTCGGCGGGCAGCAGCTCGGCCAGGGAGGAGAAGTCGCCGACGTCGTCCCAGCCGAAGGTGGCCGGCACGACGGCCACCCGGCCGGCCTCGGCGGCCGGCTCGGCCACGGCGTGGTCGATGGCGATGGCCGGCAGCCGCGCCCACTCCTCCTCCAGCACGGCGTCGCGCTCGGGCCCGTCCCACGCCTCGGCGATGCGCACCAGGCCGGCGTGCAGGGCCGGCACCTGCTCGGCCAGCACCTCCAGCAGGACGTCGGCGCGGGCGACGAACATGCCGCCGTTCCAGCGGTAGTCGCCGGTGGACAGGTAGGCCGCCGCGGTGCGCGCGTCGGGCTTCTCCTTGAACTGCAGCACGCGGCGGGCGTTGGGGGCGCCCTGCAGGCGCAGCCGCTTGCCGAGGCGGATGTAGCCGAAGCCGGTGGCCGGGTGCGAGGGGGCGATGCCGATGGTGACGACGAAGCCGCGCCGGGCCGTCACGACGGCCTCCTCGACGGCGCCCTCGAAGTCGTCGCGGCCGGAGATGATCTGGTCGGCGGCGAAGGAGCCCAGGACGGCGTCGGGGTCGCGGCGCACGAGGACGGCGGCGGCCAGGCCGATCGCGGCGGCGGAGTCGCGCTGCGCGGGCTCGCGCAGGACGTGCTCGACCGGCAGGTCCGGCAGCTGGGCGGACACGGCGTCGGCGTGGGCGCGGCCGGTGACCACCCACGTGCGCGAGGCGTCGGTCAGGGGCAGCAGCCGGTCCCAGGTGGACTGCAGCAGGGTGCGCCCGCGCCCGGTGAGGTCGAGCAGGAACTTGGGGCGGTCGCTGCGCGAGAGCGGCCACAGCCGGGTGCCGGCGCCGCCGGCCGGGACGACGGCGTGGAAGTCGCTGAGGTCGACGAGCCCCTCCTCGGCCTCGTCGCCCGTCCAGGACCACGGCGCCCCGGGGACCTGCCCCGCGCCCGTCCCGGCCGCGCTCGCGCCCGCGGTCCCGCCCGTCCCCGTGCCCGTCCCCGTGGTGGTCTCCCCCATGGGGCGCGAACCTACCGGCCGGAGGCCCGCCGGCACCGTCCACCCGCGTCACCGGGGGCGCCCGGACGGGCCGGCGACCACCCGTCCGGGCGCCGCCGGACGGGTCGGTCGGCCTCCCCGCGGGAGCCGCTGAGGGTAGGCTTCCCTGAGGCCCTCACCTGCCCGTGAGTCCTTCGTCACAAAACCTCCCCGCACGCCTCCCGGGACGGGGCGTCCCGTCACCGCGCGCCTACGATGGTGGGCAGGACGCCGAAGCCTGCGCGCCGCCTCCTGGGCGCACGGACCGACGTCCGTGGACCTGAGGAGGACGCCGGTGGCCACGAGCCTCACCCCGCCCGGCCAGGGAGCCGCCCCCAGCGGCGGCCTCAAGCCGGCAGGCACCCTGTACCGCGGCCGCGAGGGCATGTGGTCGTGGGTCATGCACCGCATCTCCGGGGTGCTGATCTTCTTCTTCCTGTTCGTGCACGTGCTGGACACCGCGACGGTGCGGATCTCGCCCGAGGTGTACGACGCGGTGATCGCGCAGTACAAGAACCCGGTCATGGGCCTCGGCGAGCTCGGCCTCGTGGGCGCCGTGGTCTTCCACGCGCTCAACGGGATCCGGATCATGCTCGTCGACTTCTGGTCCAAGGGCACCGTGCACCACCGCAAGATGTTCTGGGGCGTCGTGGGCCTGTGGTTCGCCCTGATGATCCCCTTCGCCGTCCGCCACCTGATGCACGTCTTCGGCGAGTGAGGACCCGATGAGCGCACCCGAGCAGACCCCCGGCGGGGCCTACGCCCCGGCCCTGGAGGCGCCGCGCGCCCCCTACCGGCGCAGCCGGGCCACCCGCACCAACTGGGAGCTCTACGGCTGGCTCTTCCAGCGCATGTCCGGGCTCCTCCTCGTCGTGCTCGTCTTCGGGCACCTGTTCGTCAACCTGATGATGGGCGAGGGCATCTCCCAGATCACCTGGGCGTTCGTGGCCGGCAAGTGGGCCAGCCCGTTCTGGCAGGTCTGGGACCTGATGATGCTGTGGCTGGCCCAGCTGCACGGCACCAACGGCGTGCGCACGATCATCAACGACTACGCCGAGCGCGACTCCACGCGCTTCTGGCTGAAGATGGCGCTCTACACCGCGACGGTGGTCGTCCTCGTCGTCGGCACCCTCGTGATCTTCACCTTCGACCCCTGCGCGGACCCGAACTCCACCCTCGAGGTCTGCCTCGCGGGGAGCGAGAACGTGCCCAGCGTGACCAACTGACCGAGCGGGAGGCAGCTGTGCAGACCCACCAGTTCGACGTCGTCATCGTCGGGGCCGGCGGGGCCGGCATGCGCGCCGCCCTCGAGGCCGGCAAGCGCGCCCGGACGGCCGTGCTCACCAAGCTCTACCCGACGCGCTCGCACACCGGTGCGGCCCAGGGCGGCATGTGCGCCGCCCTGGCCAACGTCGAGGAGGACAACTGGGAGTGGCACACCTTCGACACCGTCAAGGGCGGTGACTACCTCGTCGACCAGGACGCCGCCGAGGTGATGTGCAAGGAGGCCATCGACGCGGTCCTCGACCTGGAGAAGATGGGCCTGCCGTTCAACCGCACGCCCGACGGCAAGATCGACCAGCGCCGGTTCGGCGGCCACACCCGCGACCACGGCAAGGCGCCCGTGCGCCGCTCGTGCTTCGCCGCGGACCGCACCGGCCACATGATCCTGCAGACCCTCTACCAGCAGTGCGTCAAGCACGAGGTGGAGTTCTTCAACGAGTTCTACGTCCTGGACCTGCTCGTCGTGGACGCCGCCGACGCGCGCACCGGCGACGAGATCGAGGGCGCGGCCGACCAGCCGGGCATGGCCGTCCCGCCGACGGTGGGCGTGCCCGGCGACAAGCGCGTCGCGGGCGTCGTGGCCTACGAGCTGGCCACCGGCGAGGTGCACGTCTTCCAGGCCAAGTCGGTCGTGCTCGCCACCGGCGGCGCCGGCAAGGTCTTCAAGACGACCTCCAACGCGCACACCCTCACCGGCGACGGCATGGGCATCGCCTACCGCCGCGGGATCCCGCTGGAGGACATGGAGTTCTTCCAGTTCCACCCGACGGGCCTGGCGGGCCTGGGCATCCTGCTGTCCGAGGCCGCCCGCGGCGAGGGCGGCATCCTGCGCAACGCCGACGGCGAGCGCTTCATGGAGCGCTACGCGCCCACCATCAAGGACCTCGCGCCGCGCGACATCGTCGCCCGCTCGATGGCCAACGAGGTGCGCGAGGGCCGCGGCGCCGGGCCGAACAAGGACTACGTCCTGCTCGACCTGACCCACCTGGAGCCCGCGCACATCGACGCCAAGCTGCCGGACATCACCGAGTTCGCCCGCACCTACCTGGGCGTCGAGCCGTACACCGAGCCGGTGCCGGTGTACCCGACCGCGCACTACGCGATGGGCGGCGTGCCGACCAACGTCGAGGCCGAGGTGCTGCAGGACAACACCCGCGTCGTCCCCGGCCTGTACGCCGCGGGCGAGGTGGCGTGCGTGTCGGTGCACGGCTCCAACCGCCTGGGCACCAACTCCCTGCTCGACATCAACGTCTTCGGCCGCCGCGCCGGCATCGCCGCCGCGGAGTACGCCACGAAGGCGCAGTGGGTCGCGCTGCCGGAGGCCCCCGAGGCCGACCTCGTCGCCCAGCTGACCGAGCTGCGCGACCGCCCCGCCACCACCGACCGCGTCGCGGCGATCCGGGCGGAGCTGCAGGAGACGATGGACGCCAACGCCCAGGTCTTCCGCACCGAGGCCACGCTCAAGCAGGCCCTGACCGACATCGAGCGGCTCAAGGAGCGCTACGCCCGGGTCGCCGTGCAGGACAAGGGCCGCCGGTACAACGTCGACCTGCTCGAGGGCCTGGAGCTCGGGTTCCTCCTCGACCTGGCCGAGGTCATGGTCCTGGGGGCGCTGGAGCGCAAGGAGTCCCGGGGCGGGCACTTCCGCGAGGACTACCCCAACCGCGACGACGTCAACTTCATGCGGCACACGATGGTGTACCGCGAGGCGGGCGCCGACGGGCAGCACACGATGCGCCTGGACTACAAGCCCGTGGTCCAGACGCGCTACCAGCCGATGGAGCGCAAGTACTGATGTCGACCACCGAGCAGGGCCCCAGCGAGACCAACGCGGAGGCCGGCCCCGCCAAGTCCGCCGAGCGCGCCCGCGCCGGCGAGGGCGGTGCGAAGCCCCGCGAGGGCGGCAACGAGTCCCCCACCGGGGAGATCCCCTCGTTCGACGTCACGCTGCGGGTGCGCCGCTACGACCCGGAGCGCGACAGCGAGCCGCACTGGGAGGACTACCGCGTCACCATGTTCGGCACCGACCGGGTGCTGGACGCGCTGCACAAGGTGAAGTGGGAGGAGGACGGCTCGCTGACGTTCCGCCGCTCCTGCGCCCACGGCGTCTGCGGGTCGGACGCCATGCGGATCAACGGCCGCAACCGGCTGGCGTGCAAGGTCCTGCTCAAGGACCTGGACATCTCCAAGCCCATCACCGTCGAGCCCATCAAGGGCCTGCCGGTGGAGAAGGACCTCGTCGTGGACATGGAGCCGTTCTTCGCCTCCTACCGCGAGGTCATGCCGTTCCTCATCACGGCCGGCGCGGAGCCGACGCGCGAGCGCCTGCAGTCGCAGGCCGACCGCGAGCGCTTCGACGACACCACCAAGTGCATCCTGTGCGCGGCGTGCACGTCGAGCTGCCCGGTGTTCTGGAACGACGGGCAGTACTTCGGCCCGGCCGCGATCGTCAACGCGCACCGGTTCATCTTCGACAGCCGCGACGTGGGCTCGGACCTGCGCCTGGAGGTCCTCAACGACAAGGAGGGCGTGTGGCGCTGCCGCACGACCTTCAACTGCTCCGAGGCGTGCCCGCGCGGCATCCAGGTCACCAAGGCCATCGCCGAGGTCAAGCAGGCGCTGATCTCCCGCAAGTTCTGACGCTGCGCGCGAGGGGCCCGGTGGACACCGTCCACCGGGCCCCTCGTCGTCCGGCGCCGGAGGGCCCCGGGCGCGACGGACGGCCGGCGCGGCGGCTGGTTAGGCTGGGGCGGTGAGCCCCGCCACCGAGTCCTCGTTGCGCGCGCTGGGCTCGATCGAGCCGCAGACGCGTCGTGAGCTGATCCACGCCCGCCTGCGCGAGGCGATCAGCTCCGGCGAGCTGGCCGCGGGGACGCACCTGGCCGAGGTGGAGCTGAGCGAGTCGCTCGGCGTGAGCCGCGGCACCCTGCGCGAGGCGCTGCGCCAGCTGCAGCAGGAGGGCCTGCTCACCGCGGACTCCCGCGGCCGGCTGTCGGTGCGGGTGGTCACCGAGCAGGAGGTGGAGGAGATCTTCACCGTCCGGCACGCCCTGGAGAGCCTGGCGCTGGAGCTGATCTGCGCCCGCCAGGACCGCCCGGCCGTCGTGGCGCAGGTGCGCCGGGCGCTGGACGGGCTGCGCCGGGCCGAGGGGGACGTCGCGGCGCAGCTGGACGCCGACATGGCCTTCCACGAGCGCCTGTGCGAGCTGAGCGGCAACGCGACGCTGCTGCACAGCTGGCGATCGGTGAGCGGGCTGACGCGCGCGGCGGTCACCGCGGCCGGCCCGGAGACCGCGCTGCACAACATGGCCTATGAGCGGCACGCGCCGATCG
Source organism: Kineococcus terrestris (assembly GCF_041020755.1). Lineage (NCBI taxonomy): Bacteria > Bacillati > Actinomycetota > Actinomycetes > Kineosporiales > Kineosporiaceae > Kineococcus > Kineococcus terrestris. Next base: position 23,447 of record NZ_JBEUEI010000039.1, read on the forward strand.
CGGACCTCCTGGAGGCCGGTGACGAGGCCGGGGCGCGCGACTACCTGCGCGCGCACATGCGGGACGCGGCGCGGCGCATCGAGGAGCGCATGCGGCTGCGCTCGGCGTCCGCCGCCGGCTGATCCCGCTCCTGCCGTCCCGGCCGCTCCGGCCACCCGTGGACCGGCGCCCGCGAACCGCTTGACAACCCCTGCGCACCTCGTGCCACAGTGTTCGTCGTCCTACTGTTGACAATAGGACAGAGGGCGGTCCACCGCGGGACCGCGTCCCCACGAGGAGATGTCAGTGACGACAGCGAACGGCCGGGCCCTCGGGACCGAGCACAAGAAGCGGGTGGCCATCGGCAGCGCCGTGGGCACCACCGTCGAGAACTACGACTTCATCGGGTACGGCACGGCGGCCGCGCTCTACTTCGGCGCCGCGTTCTTCCCCGAGAGCGACCCCACCACCGCGCTGCTGCTGTCCTTCGGCACGCTCGGCATCGGCTTCGCCGCCCGCCCCCTGGGCGGGATCATCGGCGGGTACCTCGGCGACAAGATCGGCCGCCGGCCGGTCCTCATCGCCTCGCTGCTCATCATGGGCGTGTCCACCGTCCTCATCGGCGCGCTGCCCACCTACGAGACCGCGGGCATCCTCGCCCCGGTGCTGCTCGTCACCGTCCGCGTCGTCCAGGGCCTGGCCTTCGGCGCGGAGTGGGGCGGCGCGATCCTCATGACCTACGAGCACGCCCCCTGGCGCAGCAAGGGCGCCTACACGGCCATCCCCCAGGCCGGGTTCCCGCTGGGCCTGCTGCTGGCCAACCTCGCCTTCCTCGCCAGCGCCGGCCTGCCGGGCGACTGGGCCTGGCGCGTGCCGTTCCTGCTCAGCTCGGTCCTCATCGGCGCCGGCATGTACATCCGCCTCAAGGTCGAGGAGTCCCCGGACTTCGAGGACGCCAAGGAGCAGGGCACCCTGGTGAAGAACCCCCTCGCCGAGGTCGTGCGCCGCGACTGGCGCAACCTGCTGCGCGCCTTCGGCCTGCGCATCGCCGAGACGGCCGGCTACGCGGTCTCCATCTCCTTCGTCACCTCCTACGTGCACCAGAACGGGCTGGCCGAGCGTCCCGACACGATCCTGGCGATCGTCGTCGCGGCCCTCGTCGGGTTCCCCGCCACGCTGCTGTGGGGCCGCCTGACCGACCGCGTCGGCCGCAAGCCGGTCTACGCGTTCGGCACCACCCTGATGCTCCTGTTCGGCGTCCCGATGTTCCTCATGCTCAACACGGGGAACCTCGGCCTGATCGTGGCCGTGTTCGTCATCGCCTTCGCGCTGTGCCAGAACTCCCTGGCCGGCACGCAGGGCGCCTGGTTCGCCGAGCTGTTCAGCACCGAGACCCGCTCCTCCGGCGCCTCGCTGGCCTACCAGCTCGCCGCCGTTGTCTCCGGCTTCACCGCCTTCTGGGCCGTGGCCCTGCACGAGTCGTTCGGCTGGGCCGGTCCCGCCGTGCTCTTCATGGTCTACGGCGCCGTCGGCCTCGTCGCCACGGTCCTGACCCCGGACACCCACGGCCCGGCCCGCCGCGCCGAGGTCGACCGCGCGGTCGCGGCCGCCACCGCCGGCCCCGCGGGCACCACCGCCACCGCCGCGGTCTGACCCGCCCCTCCCCGAACCGCCCCCAGCACCAGCAGAGGAACCGACATGAGCTACCAGACCGGAGTCGGCCAGCGCACCGCCGTCGTGACGGGCGGGGCCTCCCCGCGCGGCATCGGCTTCGCCACCGCCCGCAGGTTCGCCGCCGAGGGGTGGGCCGTGGCCCTGCTCGACCTCGACGGCCCGGGCGCCGAGGCCGCCGCGGACAAGATCGCCAGCGAGTTCCACGCTCCCGTGGTGGGGCTGGCGGCGGACGTGACCGACCAGGAGTCCCTGGCCGGCTGCGCGCGCGCGCTGGCCGCCTCCGGCCTGCCGCCGGTGGGCGCGGTGGCCGCCATCGCCGGCGTCGCCTCCCCCACCCCGTTCCTGGAGGTGGACCTGCGCGAGTGGCACCGCGTCCTGGACGTCAACCTCACCGGCACCTTCCTGACGTGCCAGACCTTCCTGCCGCAGATGATCGAGCACGGCTACGGCCGCGTCGTCACCATGTCCTCGGTGTCCGCGCAGCAGGGCGGCGGGGTGTTCTCCAAGACGCCGTACTCGGCGGCCAAGGCGGGCGTGCTGGGCCTGACCCGGTCCCTGGCCCGCGAGATGGCCCCGCACGGCATCACCGTCAACGCCCTGAGCCCGGGCGTGGTCGACACCGACATCCGCGCCGGCGCCACCGACGAGGAGAACGAGGCGCGCCTGGCCGCCGCCGTGCCGCTGGGGCGCCAGGGCAGCCCGGACGACGTGGCGGCCCTGGTCGTCTTCCTGTGCAGCCGTGACGCCGCGTACATCACCGGCACGACGCAGAACATCAACGGCGGCTCGTACATCGCCTGAGCGGGCGCGGACGGACAGGAGCACCAGTGAGCACCGCGACGACCACCGCGACGACCACCGCGGCGACCACCGCGGCGACCCCCCGGGCCGCCCGGCGGGTCGGCGTCTCGACGATCACCTTCCGGTTCCGGCCGCTGGAGGAGGCGCTGCGCCTCATCGCGGCGACCGGCGCCGTGGAGGTCGACCTGGGTGCCATCCCCGCCGTGACCGACCACGTCCCGGTGCCCTTCACCGGCGACCCGGGCGAGTACGTGGCGGCGCTCGCCGCGCACGGCCTCGTCGCCGGTGCCGTGAACTCCGACGTTGGGCCGCTGAACGACCCGGCGCTGGACGCGGAGACCCTGGCGGCGACGGTCCGCCCCCTGGCGGACCTGGCGGCGGCCACCGGCGCGGCGCTCGTCGTGCCCTGCGGCGGGCCGTCGTGGGAGCCGTACGTGGACGACGAGGCGGACCTCGCCCGCTGCGTGGACAACCTGCGCGCGGTCTCGCGCCTGTGCGCCGAGCGGGACGTGCGCCTGCTCGTCGAGGTCCTGCACCACCGCCGCTGGGTGCACGACGTGGCGCGCGCCGACCGCGTGCTGGACGCCCTGGACCCGCAGGAGGTCGGCCTGCTCCTGGACACCTCGCACGTGGTCGCCTCCGGGGAGGACGTCGTGGCCTGGGCGCGCCGGCACGCCGGGCGGGTGGAGCGGGTGCACCTGCGCGACGCCGTGCCGGGCGACCTGAACATCGGCATCGGCCGCGGCGAGGTGGACTTCCGCGGCGTGCTGAGCGTCCTGGAGTCCGGCGGCTTCACGGGCACCTACGTGCTCGAGCTGGAGACGCACGACGTCGAGGAGTCCGAGCGCGAGGCCGACGCCCAGCGCTCCTACGACGAGGTCGTCGCTCTGCTGGAGGACGTCACCCGGCGCTGACACGACGCCGGGCACCGCTCGTCCCCACCCCCTCCTCCCGCGGTCTCGCCGGGAGGAGGGGGTGGCGGAGTGGGGCGAACTGCTTGACCGGGGCACCGGACGTGACCCACGGTGAAGATGTGAACCCCCTCACGGTTCCCCTCCTCGTGGGGGCCGCGCTGCTGGTGGTCGCGGGCGTCGCGAAGGTGCGGCGGCCGCGCTCGACGGCGCAGGCCCTGCGCACGCAGTCGCTGCCCTCGGGCACCGCGCTGGTGCGCCTGCTCGGCGTCGCCGAGCTGCTCGTGGCGGCGGCCGCCGTCAGCGGGTCCCCCGCCGGCGCCTGGGCGCTGGCGGCCGCGTACGCCGGTTTCACCGCGTTCGTCGTCCTCGCCCTCGTGCGCCGGCGTCCGCTGAGCAGCTGCGGCTGCTTCGGCGCGGCCGACGTGCCGCCCACCGCCGCGCACGTCGCCGTCACCGCCGCCCTGGCCGCCGTCGGCGCGGGCGTCGCCCTGACCGGTGGGGCCGGGCTGGGCGCGGTCCTCGCCGCGGGTCCCGGGCCCGCCCTGGCCGTGGCGGTCTCCGCGGCGGTCGGCACCGGGCTGGCGCTGCTGGTCCTCACCGCCCTGCCCCGCCTGCGCGCCGCCGCGCCGTCGCGGCGCAGCGCCACGACCACGGCCGCCACCACGACCGCCACCACGAGCCCCGTCGCGGCGGTGGCCGGCGACCGCCCCCTCCTCCCCCTCCGGAGCGCCCCGTGACCGTCCTGATCGTCCTCGTCGCCGGCCTCACGGTGGCCGTCGCGCTGCTCGGCCTGCTCGTCGCCGGCCTGCTGCGCAGCCACGCCGAGGTGCTGCGCTCCCTGCACGAGCTGGGCGCCGGCCGGGAGGACACCGCGCCCGGCGCGGGCGCTCCCCGCACGCCGGACGACGTCCCGTTCACCGTCGGCGACGGCGTCGTCGGCCCGGCCGGGCTCACCGGCGGCGGCGCACCGCCCGTGGCGGGCACCACGCCCACCGGTGACGCCGTCCAGGTCGACGTCACCGCGGGCGGGCGCGACACCCTCGTGGCGTTCCTGTCCAGCGGGTGCCTGACGTGCCACGGGTTCTGGCAGCGCTTCGCGCGCCCCGGCCTGGGCCTGCCCGCCGGCACCCGGCTCGTCGTCGTCACCCAGGGCCCCGAGCGCGAGAGCGTCACCGCGCTGCGGCAGCTGGCGCCCGACGGGGTGGACGTCGTGATGTCCACGGCGGCGTGGGAGGGCTACGAGGTGCCCGGCTCGCCGTACTTCGTCCTCGTCGACGGCGGCACGGGCCGCGTGGCCGGCGAGGGCAGCGCGACCGGCTGGGAGCAGGTGCAGCGCCTGGTCGTCCAGGCCACCGGCGACCGCGCCGACCGCGCCCAGCACGCCGGGCACGCGCACGGGGCGGGCGAGGACCGCGGCGACGGCGCGCACCGCGAGGCGCGCGCCGACCGGGAGCTGCGCGCCGCGGGGATCCTGCCCGGCCACCCGAGCCTGCAGCTGACCGCGGCGGACCTGACCGCCGAGGGGACCGGGGACCGGGCCGCGCCCGGCGTCCGGTGACGCTGCCGCTGTGGGCGCTGCTCGTGGGCGCGCCCCTGACCGTCGTCGCGGCGCTGCGCGCGCTGTGGTCGCCTTGAGGCGAGTCGATGCTCTCCAGCATCACCCCGCTCGGTGAGCGGGGACGCGCCAGCCGCTGGCCGGTCACGGTCACGGCCCACCTGCTCGGCTCCGCCGCCGGGGGCACCGCCGCCGGCCTCGTCCTGGGCACCCTCGGGCTGCTGCTGCCGGGCGGGAGCGCGGCCGCGACGGCCGCCGCGGCCGCCGTGGTCGCGCTGGCGCTGTGGGCGCTGGCGGTGGAGACGGGCCGGCTGCCCGCTCCGCCGACGTGGCACCGGCAGGTCGACGAGGACTGGCTGCACCGCTACCGCGGCTGGGTGTACGGCGCCGGGTACGGCGTCCAGCTCGGGCTGGGCGTCGTGACGATCGTGACCTCCCCCGTCCTGTACGTGGCGTTCGCGCTCGTCGCGCTGACCGGCGACCCGGCGCGCGGCGCGGCGCTGGGGCTGCTGTTCGGGCTGGCGCGGGCGCTGCCCGTCCTGGCCGCGCGGCGGGTGACCACCCCGGCGCGGCTGGTGGGGGCGCACCGGGCGCTGGAGCGCCTGGCGCCCACCGGGCGCGCGGTGACGGCGCTGGCGTGCGCGGCGACGGCCGCGGCCGGGGGGCTGCTGCTCGTGGCGGGGGCGACGGGGTGAGGCGCGGGTGACGACCCGAGCGGTGGGCGACGGAGCGGACGACGACGCGGGAGGCCGACGGTGAGGTTGCAGGCGCACGGCATCGGGCTGGACGCCCCGCGCGGCTGGGAGGTGCGCATCGCGCTGCGCGGCGACGAGGAGCACGCGCCGGGCGCGCGGGTGCGGCCCGTCCTGCACGCCAGCACCGTCGCGCTGCCGGCGGTGCGCGGCGACTTCGGCGGGGGCGTCACCGCGCTGCTGGGCGCGGAGGACGTGTTCGTGTCGCTGTTCGAGCACGACCCGGCCGCGTGCGCGACACCGCTGTTCGCCGACCGGGGGCTGCCGCGGCCGACGGCGGCGGACTTCGCGCCGAACCGGTTGCAGCGCTCCATCCCGGGGCAGAGCGGGTCGCAGTGGTTCTTCCAGGTCGGCGGGCGGGCGTTCTGCCTGTACGTGGTGCTGGGCAGCCACGCGCGCCGGGCGGCGCTCCTGGAGCGGGTGCGCCCGCTGCTGGCGACCCTCGCCCTGGACGCCTCGCTGGACGTCCCCCTCGACGAACCCCTCGACGAACCGCTGGACACGGCCGGAGGTGCGCGGTGACCGTGCTGGACCGCTGGATCGACTCCCTGACGTCGGCGGCGACGACGGCGCTGGCCCGGCGCACCAATCGGCGCGGGTTCCTCGCGCGCACGGCCGTCGTCGGGTCCGCGCTCAGCGTGGGGCCGGTCTCGTTCCTCACCCGCCCGGGCACGGCGTACGCGGCGGTGTGCGGGACGGACTCCACCTGCCGCTCCGGGTACACGGTGTTCTGCGCCACCGTCAACGGCGGCGTGAACCGGTGCCCGCCGGGCAGCCTGGTCGGCGGCTGGTGGAAGTCGGACGGCTCGGGGTACTGCTGCGGGTCGGCGCGCTACTACATCGACTGCCACAGCTACTGCTCCTGCGGGTGCTCCGGCGGCCGCAAGTTCTGCGGGGAGGGCTGCCGCAACTGCTCGTGCGGGTGCGGGCCGGGCGGGCAGTGCGACCAGCGCCGGGTGTGCTGCAACGAGTTCCGCTACGGGCAGTGCAACCAGCACGTGTCCTGCACCGGGCCGGTGTGGTGCCGCGTCGTCACCTGCACCCCGCCGTGGCGGATCCCCGCCTGGGGGTGCACGACCACGTCGGCGACCGACCAGCGCACCGGCGCGCACGGCGCGCCGGCGCTGCAGGACTGCACGGCGATCGGCAGCCGGTACACGGCCCTGGGCGGACCCGGCGGGTTCCTCGGCGAGCAGCGCACGCCGGAGCAGCGCACCCCCGGCGACACGGGCGTGTACCAGCACTTCGACGGCGGCTCGATCTACTTCTCGGGCGCCACGGGCGCGCACGCCGTCGCGGGCGCCGTGCGCGAGACGTGGGCGCGGCTGGGCTGGGAGGCGGAACTGGGGTTCCCCACGACCGACGAGCTGCCGGTGCCGGGCGACCGCGGCCGGTTCCAGCACTTCCAGCGCGGGTCGGTGTACTGGTCGCCGGAGACCGGCGCGCACGCGGTGCGGGGGGCGGTCCGCGACGCGTGGGCGCGCAGCGGCTGGGAGGCCGGGCCGCTGGGGTTCCCCGTCACCAGCGAGCGGGAGACGCCGGACCGGCGCGGGCGCTACAACCACTTCGCCGGGTCGGCGTCGATCTACTGGACGCCCTCGACGGGGGCGCAGGTGGTGCGGGGCGCGGTCCGCGACACGTGGGCGGCGCTGGGCTGGGAGGCGGGGCCGCTGGGGTACCCGGTGACGAGCGAGCAGGAGACGCCGGACCGGCGCGGGCGGTTCAGCCACTTCGAGCGCGGGTCGGTGTACTGGAGCCCGAGCACGTCGGCGCACGCGGTGCTCGGCGCGGTGCGGGACCGCTGGCGCCGCAGCGGCTGGGAGGCGGGCCCGCTGGGGTACCCGACGACGGACGAGGCGGCGGTGCCGGGCACCGACGGGCGGTCCTCGAACTTCGAGGGCGGGTCGGTGTACTGGTCGCCGGCCACGGGCGCGCAGGTCGTCGTGGACCCGGTGCGCCGGGCGTGGCTGGACGGCGGCGGCGCGAGCGGCCCGCTGGGGTTCCCGACCGGCGAGCTGGAGGACTCCGGCGCCGGTGAGCGGACGCAACGGTTCCAGCGCGGCACGGCAGTCGTCCGCGCCGGCGGCGAGGTCGTCCTGCGCCCCGCCTGACCCCCGACCGTTCCTCCCGCGGTGGGGGGGGGGGGGGGGGGGGGGGGGGGGGGGGGGGGGCGGGGCGGGGGGGGGGGGGGGGGGGGGGGGGCGGCGGCACGGCGGGGGGGGGGCGCAGCGCGGGGCG